>DASYUS010000612.1:0-3804 GCA_036000945.1 Allostellaceae bacterium | reverse complement strand
CTCTCCCCCATTGGGGGAGAGGGAGTATCGGCAGCCGCTCTGACGCGACGAGAGGGTAGGCGTGATGGCTAAGGTCAAATTCGTCATCCTCGAAGACCGCGGCGTGCTCGCCGTCTCGGGTCCAGATCGTCGCGCCTTTCTGCAGGGGCTGGTGTCGAATGATGTCGAGAAGGTCGCCTCCGACCGCGCCGTTTATGCCGCGCTGCTGACGGCACAGGGCAAATACCTGCACGATTTCATCATGGTCGAATCGGGGGACGCGATCTGGCTCGACGCCGAGCGGGCGAGGCTGGCCGATCTCAAGCGCCGGCTGTCGATCTACCGGCTGCGCGCGAAGGTCGAAATCGCCGAACGGCCCGATCTGGCGGTCGCCGCGATCTTCGGCGATGGCGCGGCCGCCGCACTCGGCCTGCCGGACGCGCCCGGGTCGGCGCGGCCGGAGGATAGCGGCGTCATGCTGGTCGACCCGCGACTGGCCGAACTGGGCGCCCGCGCGATCGGGGAACGCGAACCGCTCACCCGCCTGCCGTTTGAAGCGGCCGAGTTTGCCGCCTGGGACCGCCACCGCCTCGCGCTCGGCGTCCCGGACGGGAGCCGCGACCTCGTCACCGAGAAATCGATCCTGCTCGAAGCCGGCTTTGACGAGCTCAACGGCGTCGATTGGCAGAAGGGCTGCTACGTCGGGCAGGAGCTGACCGCCCGGACGAAGTATCGCGGGCTGATCAAAAAGCGGCTGTTCCCGGTGCGCATCGAAGGCGCCACACCGGCACCCGGAACGATGGTCACCGCTGACGGCAGCGACGCCGGCGAGATGCGCTCCAGCCGTGATGCCACGGGTCTAGCATTGCTGCGCCTTGACGCGATCGATGAGGGCCGCACGCTACAAGCCGATCAAGCACAGCTCTTGCCATTGCAGCCGGATTGGATGAGGCTCAGTAAGAGCGACCATGACGCCCCATTTCACGACTGACGACAATGCGTTATTTCAAGCTGTTTGCCGACGCCGCGTTCTCCAACGGCCCCAACGGAGAGCGGCTATTCTATCTCTATGGTCCATGGTCACGCCCGTACATAATACCGGACGCAGAAACACAACATAGTCTTTACAATAAAATTCTGTGGTACTACCGCATATCGGTCCCCCTTTTTATTGCGATTGTGGTGCTATTCCAACAAATCGCTCCAAAAATCTTTTCGTCGAGTTATTATTTCGAAATATTTACAATCTTGCTAATAATAGCGGCTATAGCCGCTCTGAAAATATTATTTACATCGCAGGTTCGGCATCTGCGCCGTTTCCCGAGCCGATCTTTGGGAACTTTCTTTGATAATATTGCTGAGAAAAGTAGCTATCTCACCTTGGGCCTGCGCATGGCCGTCTGCGTCTTCGCCGTCGGGGCGGGAGTAGTCCTGATCATCATTGGACACAGGGGGTGGGTCGAAATTTCAACGGTCGCATTTTTCGCGCTCGTTCTCGTCGCTATCGCTTACGAGCTGTACCGAAAGCTTACAAAATCAACTTAAATGCATGGTCGCCGCGGCGTCGAGCGGCGGCGCGGTTGCGGCTTCGTGGCCGGCGATGTAGCCCTGGCAGGTGGCGCGGGCGAGGCCGTGCTGGCTGAAGCCGCCGGCTGACTCGCCGCCGCAATAAAGGCCGGGGATGACCGCGCCGTTCATGTCGATGACCCGGCATTTGGCGTCGATACGCAGCCCGGCGCGGGTGTCGTGCACAACCGGCGTCGCCCAGGCGGCGTAGAACGGCGGCTTCTCGATCTTGTAGAGCGGCTTCGGCTTGGCGAAATCCGCGTCGACCCTCGTATCGACAAAGGAATTATAGCGCGCCACGGTTGCTTCCAGGTTTGCCGGGGGCATCGGCACACGCTGGTATTTCATGACGATCTTTTCGGCGAGATCGGCAATGCGGTTGGCGGCGAAAAAGAAACCGGCGGCGATGTCGACATTGGGCGGCGTCGGCTGCCAGCCTTCGCGCTCGACCGCGGCGCTGTCGAAGATCGCCCAGATCGGGCCGCCGCCGTTGTGGCCGTCGTCGATCCCGGCCAGCGCCGCGTTGAGGAAGTTGCTCGGGTTGAACTTGAAGTTCTTGGCGTTGAGCCAGCTGCCCTGCACATAGGGCTCGACGGAATTGTAGTTGTTGGCGATGAACTGGCCGCCGGTCTCGTCGTAGAAGCGCCGGCCCAGCATGTTGACGAGGATGACGTCCTGCCAGTCGGCCACCTTGAGGCCGCAGGCGCGGGCGCGCTCGAAGACGCGGCTGCCCGGCATCCACTGCAGGTTGCGGTAGTTGTATTGGCAGCCGACCGAGCCCGCCTTGGTCAAGGTCGCGCCGAATTCGCCGGTCTGGTTGAAAAGGCCCCATAAGGAGGCGCCGATCGCCATCGCCGCCAGCTCGCCGCTGGCGTCCTGGTCGGACCACGGCGCACCGGCGAGGCCGCAATACTCCTCGGTAAGGCGCGGGTCGAACATGCGGCGGAAGTTGACGTTGCCGGTCGAGCCGCCGGTGCCGATGATGACCGCCTTGCGCGCGCGAATATTCAGCGGCCCGCCCTTGGTGTCGGCCGCGATGCCCAGCACCGGGCCGGCGTTCGGCATCTGCCGGTAGATCCGGGTCATGCGGTGTTCGAGCAGGATCTCGACGCCGGCTTTGCGGGCGGCGACTTCGAGCGGCCGCATCAGCCCGTTGCCGGAGGAGCGCGTCTTTTGCGTCGCGGGGTCGGCCGGCTTCCCGGTCTGCACCGTCGGCCAGTCGTCGATCATGCAATGCATCTCGCGCGGCACCGAATTGCCGACCGAGTTGCCGCCGACCGCATCCGGCGCCTTGTCGACAAAGACGACGCCGTGCGCCAAGAGCCACTCGAAGGCCGGGGCGCTGTTGTCGGCAAAGGCGCGGATGATCTCGCGGTCGTTGTAGCGGTAGTCGGGAAAGCCGTTCGGTCCGACGACCGACCAGTCGGTGAGGTCGCGGAAGAGGAGGTCCGGCGAATCCTCGATGCCGTACTGCTTCTGCACGCTCGTGCCGCCGCCGAGCGGGACATTGCCGCCGCTGGTGATCGCGTGGCCGCCGATATCGGCTTCGGCCTCGACGAGGATCACCGAGCAGCCGGCCTCGCGCGCGACGATCGCCGCCGGCATGCCGGTCGCGCCGGCGCCGATCACCACGACATCGGCGACGCGATCCCATCCGCCCGGCGCCTGCGGCGCCTGCGCCGGCCCCTCAAAATCCTTCGGCATCGTTGTCCCCTGCTGTCGGTTGCGCCGATCCATAAGACGACTCGGCGCCGGCTTGGGCATGATTCGGCATGCGGCGACCGCATGGCTGCCGCTCACCGCCCCCTTTGGCATTCCCGGCGAAAGCCGGGATCCACCGATCCGACTGTCGTGACATTGACGCGTGGGTCCCGGCTTTCGCCGGGAATGCGGTAGGGGTTGGGCGACGCCCGTTATTTGGCGGCGGCGGCAACCTTGTCGGGCGGGCCGAGCAGGTCGTAGCGGCGCCCGGCTTGGCCGAGGATCAACTCCAGATCCTCCGCCAGCAGGTATCCGGCATCGACGAGATTTTGCGCCTCGCGCCGCACCTGTTCGAGGTAGTCAGCCTTGCTCGCATAGCGCTCGGCGATCGACCTGCGGGGGTCCCCATTGGCGGCGCGCTCGTCGGCGGTGGCCGGAAACGGGATCGTCGCGCCCGACAGGCCCATCAACCGGTCCGGCGCCCCATTCTGCGGGTGGCGCAGGTTCCACCCGGTATGGGTGGCGAGCGGCACCGTAACATCGGGGAGGCGGATGCCG
>DASYUS010000611.1:0-1998 GCA_036000945.1 Allostellaceae bacterium | reverse complement strand
GACGACCGCAAAGGGCAACGTCAGCAGCAGATGGAGCGGCGGGTAGCCGTATATGTTGTCAGCGAAAGTCGGACCGAACACCGATTTCTCAAAGGCGTCAAACCCCGCCAAGTCGTAGGCGACACTTGCCTGGCCGGCGATCGCCAACCGCGCCGCGGCCCAATAATTAGCGAAATCTGTACTCATGTATTTGAGGGCGACATCGGACGTCAGATTCAATGCAACGGAGCCTCCCATGACCATTGCCGACAGGACAGCAAAGCCGATGCCCCAGCGCATCACGCGCTCGCGGGTGATCCAACTCGCAGTGCGCACCGCATCGATCGCCTGCCGCAGCGGGCGGCGCTCGGGATCGCTTGGCGAAGCAGCGCGGCCGACGGCGACGAAGAGGAGGAGCAATACCGCCGGGAAGCCGAGCTGCACCGAGGTCAGGAGCTGCACGGGCGGCATCAGCGCCGGCGCCAGCCAGGCGAACAGCAGGATTTCGCGCTCGCCGCCACGGAAGCCGCTCTTCAATCCGAGGAGCGCCAGCCAGGCGATCGCGAGGGCCGCCCACAACAGGTCGTAGTAGAACAGGACGGGCGAGACCAAGAGCGAGGCGGTGACGAGAGTCGCCGCCTTGGCCTCGAACGGGGCGTCGCGGTGGCGCCAGGCGCGCCAGACGCAGAGTGCGGCGAACAGCACGGCCGCCCCCTGCAGAACGCGCGCCGCCGCGACCGGGGCGCCGAGCGACAGCGTGAAGGCATAGGGGGTTGGCATCGTTCCCCAGGGAACGGCGCCGGCCTCGGCCATCGCCTGGGTGCGCGGCAGGTGATCGAGAAAGACCGCCCAGGTTTCCCAGCCGAACGCCACGAGGCTCGCCGCGACAAGCGCCAGCACCGTCGCCGCGGCGGCGGCTATCGTGTGCCAGCGCCCCTCGGCGAGGAGCGCCAGCGGGAACAGCACGGCGAGCTGAGGCTTCACCGCCAAGAGCCCGATCAGCACCCCGGCTATGACGGGCCGGCGGTCGAGCCATAACAAGGCAAAGCCGGCAAGAGCCGCGGTGAAAAACGCATTCTGGCCGTCGAGCAGCGTGATCAGCCCGGCCGGCGCCGCGGCGGCGACGATCCAGGCGCGCCGATCCGGCAGCACGCGGGAGATAAGAGCCGCCCACAGCACCGCCGTGCCGAGGATGAAGATCGCCAGTGCCGTCGCGTACGGCAGGAGGCCGAGCGGCACGACCGCGAGCAGAAACACCGGCGGGTAGTGCCAGGGGAAGACGATGCCGGGGAGAAACGGGACGGCGGCATGCTGGACCGCGGCGATCATGCTCTCGTCGAACGCCGCCTCGGGCCGGCCCTCCAGGACCAGCCGGGCCGCACTCCAATAGGCCATAAAATCGTAGCCGATCGGCTTGCCGCGGGGATCGACCAGATCGGGCAGCGACAGGCCGATCCAGACGACAAGGACAACGCCGAAGATCGCAACGATCGTCCAGGAATAGATCCGGATGCGCCCAGGGTTTAGCCAATGACGCGAGCGTGCCGCTGCACGCTCGCCGATCGCTGCCCTGTTCGCTGGCTCGTCAGCCGCCACCACGCCTCGTCCGCTCCGTTGATTGCGCCCGCAGCCTAGGTCGCGATCATTTCCCTGTCGTTAAGAATTGCATGCGACCCACCCGGTCCCGGCGGGAACCGGGCGTTGCCTTGACACGGTGCGTGCTTCCCGGTGGAGTGGGCGAACCGACGATCAAGGGAGAGAGCGCGCATGCCACGGAGTTCTGCCGAGCGGTCATCGACGGAATCGGCGATGCGCGAGCCGGCGACGGCCGCCGACTACCTGACCCGAGTCCGCGAGATCGCCCCGGCGCTCGCCGCCGCCGGCGAGCAGATCGACCGCCGGCGCGAATTGCCCGAGGCGATCGTTGCGGCGCTGGTCGAGCGCGGCCTCTTCCGCCTCCTCCTGCCGCGCACGCTCGGCGGCGCCGAATTGCCGCCGGCGCAATACGTGCCCATCATC
>DASYUS010000610.1:0-1988 GCA_036000945.1 Allostellaceae bacterium | reverse complement strand
CAGCCTCCTGACGCGCTGGAACCCGCTTGATCTGCGCCGGCCATTGCCGAAGCCGCAATCGGGCTACAAGGTGCTTGTCGTCGGGCTCGGCCCGGCCGGGTTCAACCTCGCCCACCACCTGATCAACGACGGCCATTTCGTCGCCGCGATCGACGGCCTCAAGATCGAGCCGCTGCCGTCGCAGGTTTCCGGCGTCGCGGTTACCGGAGAGCGCATCGCATTTGAGCCGATCCGCGATGTCGCGAGCCTCTACGAGCGGCTCGACACCCGCATGATGGCGGGGTTCGGCGGGGTCGCCGAATACGGCATCACGGTGCGCTGGGACAAGAATTTCCTGAAGATCATCCGCCTGCTGCTGGAGCGCCGGCCGGCGTTTTCGATGTATGGCGGGGTGCGCTTCGGCGGCACGCTGACGATCGAGGATGCGTTCGCGCTCGGCTTCGACCACATCGCGCTGTGCGCCGGCGCCGGCCGTCCGACGATCATCCCGATGCAGAACGGGCTCGTCCCCGGCGTCCGCCAGGCCTCCGACTTCCTGATGGCCTTGCAGCTGACCGGCGCCGCCAAAGAAGACAGCATCGCCAACCTCACCGTGCGGCTGCCCGTCGTCGTCATCGGCGGCGGGCTCACCGCGATCGACACGGCGACCGAGGCCCTCGCCTACTATCCGGTGCAAGTGGAAAAATTCCTCGGCCGCTACGAGACGCTGGTCGCCGAGCGCGGCGCCGAGGCGGTGCGCGCCGAATGGAACGGCGCCGAGCGCGAGGTCGCCGAGGAGTTTATCGCGCATGCCCGCGCGATCCGCACCGAGCGCGACGACGCCGCCCGCGAGCACCGTGCGCTGCGCCTCGCCCGGCTCATCGATGCGTGGGGCGGCGTGACGATCGCCTATCGCCGGCGCCTCATCGACGCGCCGAGCTACACGCTCAACCACGAGGAGGTGGCGAAGGCGCTGGAGGAGGGGATCCGCTTCGCCGAGATGCTGACCCCCGAGGCGGTCGAGGTCGATGTCTTCGAGCAGGCCGCGGCGCTGCGTCTGACCCGGCACGTCGCGCCCGAGGTCGGCGGTCATCGTCCCGAGGCCAACCAGGGGCCGGGCGAGGAGGTCGTCTTGCCGGCGCGCACGATCCTCGTCGCGGCCGGGACGCAGCCCAACACCGTGCTGGCGCGCGAGGACCCCGACCATGTCGCGCTCAACGGCCGCTATTTCCGCGCGCTCGACGAAGCGGGCCAGCGGGCAACGCCCGAGCGCGTCGCCAAGCCGACCGAGTTGCGCGTATTGATGAGCCTCGGCGATGACGGCCGCGCCGTCACCTTCTGGGGCGACCTGCATCCGAGCTTTGCCGGCAACGTCGTCAAGGCGATGGGCGGTGCCAAGCAGGGCTATCCGGTGATCAGCCGCCTGCTGGCGCGGCGCGCGCCGGCGGCGCCGGAGCCGGCGGCGTTGAAGGCCCGGCTCGACGACGAGCTACGCGCCCGGGTCGAGCGGGTCGAGCGCCTGACGCCGAAGATCGTCGAGGTCGTCGTACGCGCGCCGATCGCCGCGCGCGCCTTCCACCCCGGCCAGTTCTACCGCTTGCAGAATTACGCGAGCCTCGCGCCCAAGGTCGACGGCACGGTCCTGGCGATGGAGGGCCTTGCCCTCACCGGCGCCGCCATCGACCGCGAAGAGGGCCTGCTCTCGACGATCGTCCTCGAAATGGGCGGCTCGTCCGATCTGTGCGCCCTCTTGAAGCCGGGCGAGCCGGTCATCCTGATGGGCCCGACCGGCACCCCGACCGAAACTCCGGCGGGCGAGACCGTGCTCCTCGTCGGCGGCGGGCTCGGCAACGCGGTGCTGTTCTCGATCGGCGCAGCGCTCCGGGCCGAGGGCTCGCGGGTCCTCTATTTCGCCGGCTACAAGGAATTGGAGGACCGCTACCGGGTCGCCGACATCGAGCGCGCCGCCGACAGCGTCGTGTGGTGCTGCGACGAGGCGCCGGGTTTCG
>DASYUS010000609.1:0-2043 GCA_036000945.1 Allostellaceae bacterium | reverse complement strand
CCCTCCCCCGCTGGCGGGGGAGGGTTGGGGTGGGGGTAGGGACGGCGGGGCCGTCCCGGCAGTGGCGCGACGTCGCGCGTCGCGCGGCGCCATAGCCCCGCATCCTCAGGCGGCGGGCGGCGCATTTGCCGAAGCCTCCGGCGCGTCGATCAGCACGATGTGGAGCCGTCGCGGACCGTGCGCGCCGAGTTGGATGCGCTGCTCGATGTCGCCGGTGCGCGACGGGCCGGTGATCAGGTTGATCGTGCGCGGCATTTCTTCGCGGGCGCGGACCAGGTCGCAGCCATCTTCGTAGCTCGCCACGACCTGGCCGGCGCGCAGCACGACGATATGCGTGTCGGGCAGGAAGTTGAGCGTTGTCGGCGTCTCACTTCCCGACACCAGCATCAACGTGCCGGTCTCGGCGATGGCGGCGAGGCACGGGGTCACCGACACCGCATCGGCCGCCTCGGCCCGCCCGCGCCGGAGGCGCAACAGCGGCCTTGTGTCCCACGGGATCGCGTCGAGCCCCGGATCGGGCGCCATCACCAGCTCGGCCGGCAAGTTCTCCGCCGCAAGATAGCGCGCCACCTCGGCCGGTACGGCCGCACCGTCGGCAACGCGCACGACTGTCGTCTGCACTTCCTCGGCCATCGCGACGAAGAGGTCGACGCGCCCGGCCGGGTCGAGCGCCGCGGCGCGCGCCGGGATCAGGTTGCGGCGATGCGCGGCGACGCGCTCGGCCAGCCCCGCCACCGTCGCTTCCGGCAGCGCCCCACGCCGCAAGGCGCGGCGGATGCCGCCGAGGATGGCGTCGCGCGCGCCGCTCATTTGCCAGCCCGGCGCTGCCGCTCGGCCCATAGGCTGTGGAAGCTGCGCCCTTCGGGCGCCGGCATGTCGCGCGCCAGGCTCCATCCCTGGGCAAGCGGCAGGCTGCGGAAGCGGCCGCGCGGCCCGCCGATCCAGCCAAGCACCCGTCCGGCGGTCTCGACGACGGCATGGTAGAGCGCCGGCCGGGTCGCCAGCCACGCCCATAGCTGCAAGCCCCGGCGGGTGGCCGGCGGGCTGCGCTGCTGGACGAATTCGCGCTCGCGCCAGTGCCGCATCATCCGTGGCAGCGGGATCTTCACCGGGCAGACCTCCTCGCAGCGGCCGCAGAAGGTCGAGGCGTTCGGCAGGTGGCCGGCCTCATGAAGGCCGACCAGCGCCGGGGTCAGCACCGCCCCCATCGGCCCGGGGTAGACCCAGCCATAGGCGTGGCCGCCAACCGCGGCGTAGACCGGGCAATGGTTGAGACAGGCGGCGCATCTGAGGCAGCGCAGCATGTCCTGGAACTCGCCGCCGATGAGGTCAGTGCGGCCATTGTCGAGCAGCACGACATGGTATTCGTCGGGGCCGTCGGGGTCGACCGCCCGGCGCGGCCCGGTCGAGATCGTCGTGTAGGAGGAAAATTCCTGGCCGGTCGCCGAGCGCGCTAACAAGCGCAGCAGCGTCGCCGCGTCCTCCAGCGTCGGCACCACTTTCTCGATGCCGGTGATGACGATGTGGATGCGCGGCAGGGTCTGCGTCAGGTCGCCGTTGCCCTCGTTGGTGACGATGATAGAGGAGCCGGTCTCGGCGACGAGGAAATTGGCGCCGGTGATGCCGACATCGGCGGCGAGAAAGCGCGGGCGGAGGATCGTGCGGGACTCGTCGCACAATTCGCGCGGATCGGCGAGGGGGCGGCCGGGGTCGAGTTCGGTGTGGGCGGCGCGGAACGCGTCGGCGACCTGCTCCTTCATCAAGTGGATCGCCGGCGCGATGATATGGCTTGGCGGCTCGTGGCGCAGCTGGATGATGTATTCGCCGAGATCGGTTTCGACCGGGGTGATGCCGTTGGCCTCGAGGTGATCGTTGAGCGCGATCTCCTCGGCGACCATCGATTTTCCCTTGGTGACGATCCTGGCGCCGGCGGCGTGGCAGATGTCGAGGATTGCAGTACGCGCGTCGGCCGCATTGCGCGCCCAATGCACATGGCCGCCCGCCGCCGTGACGTTGCGCTCGTAGAGTTCGAGGTAGAAGTCG
>DASYUS010000608.1:0-3826 GCA_036000945.1 Allostellaceae bacterium | reverse complement strand
CTCGTTGCCGGCGGCATCGAACAGACGGCCCTGGAGGGTGCCGTCGGCGTTGTCGACCCAGACGATCGAGAGGGTCGTCTGATCGGGCGATGCGGCAACCGCTGGTGCGTTTTGATTGCCTGCCGTGCTGGTGTTGGCGACGATCAGCGCGCCCCCGTTGCCCGCCGCATCGAAGATCCTGAAATATATGTCGGTGGCATCGGGATCGTACCAGGCGACCGCGGAGCCGGCGCCGAGCTGCACCGCCTGCGAATCGGTGTCTTGACCAAACGCGAACACCACCGTTTGACTGCGAACGAAGGCGCCGCTGGCGTCGTAGACGCTGCCGAGAATGTAGTTGTCGGCGTCCACCCGTTGCGTCCAGGTGACGTAAAACCCGCCGTCGGCGAGCGCCGTCACCGACGGGAGCTCCTGGTCGTTGCTGGCCGAGGTGGCGATCGCGATCTCGCCGCCGAGCCGGTTCCCGAGGGCGTCGTAGCGCTGCGCCCGGATCGCCGAAAAATCGCCGCTGTCGTCCTGCCAGACGACGACAAAGCTGCCGTCGGCGAGCACGGTGACATCGGAGAACCCCTGGTCGCTCGCCGTCGTCGTGTTGACGAGCTTTTCGGGTCCCCATTTGCGTGTCGCCATCACTGTTCTCCCGCGGGTTGTAGCGGGTCATGCTAAGCGTCCCAGCCCGCCGCGCTCACCATACTTGCCGGATAGCAGGCGTAGGGGGAAAAGCGCAGCGCATTCCGCCGCCGCTTTCTCAGCGGCGCCGCTTGCTCCGTCGCGCTGCGGCCGGCAGGATGCCTCGGTCGCGGCAGAGCGGAGCGGAGGGACGGCGATGAACGGTGCGGAAAGCCTGGTGCGGACGCTGGTCGGCGGCGGGGTCGATGTGTGCTTCGCCAACCCCGGCACCTCGGAGATGCATTTCGTCGCCGCGCTCGACCGGGTCGATGGGATGCGCTGCGTGCTGGGGCTGTTCGAGGGCGTCGTCACCGGCGCGGCCGACGGCTATTACCGGATGGCCGACAAGCCGGCGGCGACGCTCTTGCATCTCGGCCCTGGCCTCGCCAACGGCCTCGCCAACATCCACAACGCCAACAAGGCGATGTCGGGCATGGTCAACATCGTTGGCGACCACGCGACCTATCACCGGCAATACGACGCGCCCTTGACCTCCGACATCGAGGGGCTGGCGCGACCCAATTCGCACTGGGTCAAGACCTCGCCGAACGCGATGGGGATCGCCGCCGACGGCGCGCTGGCGATCCAGGCGGCCCGTACCCCGCCAGGGCAGATCGCGACGCTGATCCTGCCGGCCGATACGGCATGGAACGAGGGCTCGGGCCCGGTGCCGGTGCCGCCGCCGCAACGCCCGGAGCCGCCGGCGCCGGAGGCGGTCGAGGAAGCGGCGCGCGTCCTGCGCTCCGGCGAGCCGACGCTGATCCTGGTGACCGGCCGCGCAGTGCGCGAGGACGGGCTGGCGCTGGCTGGGAAAATCGCCGCGAAGACGGGCGCCCGCATCATCGCCCAGGGCTCGAACGCCCGCACCCAGCGCGGCCGCGGCCGGGTCCATGTCGAGCGCGTCCCCTATGTCGTCGACCAGGCGCTGCAGGTGCTGGCGGGCTTGAAGCACATCATTCTCGTCGGTGCGAAGATGCCGGTCGCGTTCTTCGCCTATCCCGACAAGCCGAGCTGCCTTTATCCCGATGATTGCCAGGGCCATGTGCTGGCGCGGCCGGACGAGGACCAGATCGCCGCCTTGGAAATGCTGGCCGACGCGGTCGGCGCGCGGCAGACCCCCGCGCCGGTCGTCAACGACCGGGCACCCGCCCCAGCGACCGGCGCGATCAGCTCACAGACGCTCGCCGCGTCGATCTCGGCGCTCCTGCCCGAGAACGCGATCGTCGCCGACGAGGCGGTGACGACGGGCCGCGCGTTTTTCGGCACGACGAAAGCCGCCGCGCCGCACGACTGGCTCTCCAACATGGGCGGCTCGATCGGCCTCGGCCCGCCGCTGGCGACTGGCGCCGCCGTCGCCTGCCCCGACCGCAAGGTCGTCTCGCTGCAGGCCGACGGCAGCGCGATGTACACGGTGCAGGCGCTGTGGACGCAGGCGCGCGAGGGGCTCGACGTGACGACGGTGCTGTTCGCCAACCGCACCTACCAGATCCTCAAGGGCGAGTTGGCCAATGTCGGGGCCGGCAACCCGGGCCGGAAGGCGCTCGACATGCTCGACCTCGGCAACCCCGACATCGACTGGGTGGGGCTGGCGAAGAGCCTCGGCGTCCCCGGCGCGCGCGTCGAGGACATGGCCGCCTTCAACCGCCGCTTCGCCGAGGGTCTGGCGACGCCGGGGCCGTTTCTCGTCGAGGTCGTGCTGTAAGGAACCGAGTGCCCCTCCCTCTCCCCGCAAGCGGGGAGAGGGAGGGGGCCCGCGCGCAGCGTGGGAGGATGAGGGACCGACGCTGGTTCCGCGCTAATACGACCGCGGCATCCCCAACACGTGCTGGCCGAGATAGGCGAGGATCAGGTTGGTCGAGATCGGCGCGGTCTGGTAGATGCGCGCCTCGCGCCATTTGCGCTCGATGTCGTATTCCTTGGCGAAGGCGAAGCCGCCATAGGTCTGGAATGTCGCATCGGCGGCGTGCCAGGTCGCCTCGGAGGCGAGGAGCTTGGCCATGTTGGCGTCGGCGCCGCATTCCTTGCCGGCGTCGAAGAGGGCGGCGGCGCGGCGGCAGATCATGTCGGCGGCCTCCAGTTCGGCATAGGCGCGGGCGAGCGGGAACTGCACCCCCTGGTTCTGGCCGATCGGCTTGCCAAAGACGACACGCTCCTTGGCGTAGTCGATGCCTTTTTTGAGGAGCCAGCGGCCGTCGCCGATGCATTCCTGGGCGACGAGGATGCGCTCCGCGTTCATCCCGTCGAGGATGTAGCGGAAGCCCCTGCCCTCCTCGCCGATCAGGTTTTCCGCCGGGACCTTCAGATTATCGAAAAACACTTCGTTGGTATTGTGGTTGATCATCGCCTCGATCGGCCTGATCTCGCAGCCGTGGCCAACGCTCTCGCGCAAATCGACGAGAAAGACCGAGAGCCCGTCGGTGCGGCGCTTGACCTCTTCGACCGGCGTCGTGCGCGCCAGGAGCAGCATCAGGTCGGACTGGCGCGCCCGCGAGGTCCACACCTTCTGGCCGGTGACGAGGTAATGGTCGCCGTTGCCGCCGCGCACCGCCCGGGTCTTCAGCTGGGTCGTGTCCGAGCCGGTGGTCGGCTCGGTGACGCCGAAGGCCTGCAGCCGCAGCTCCCCAGTGGCGATCTTCGGCAGGTAGCGCTGTTTCTGCTCGGCGCTGCCATGCCGCAGCAATGTGCCCATGATGTACATCTGGGCGTGGCAGGCCCCGGCGTTGCAGCCGGCGCCGTTGATCTCCTCGAGGATCACCGCGGCGGCCCTCAATGGCAAGCCGGAGCCGCCATATTCCTCGGGCACCAGCGAGGCGAGAAACCCGCCCTCGGTCAGCTCGTCGACGAAGGCGCTCGGATAGGCCTGCTCGGCCTCCAGCTTGCGCCAATAGGCGCCGGGGTATTTCTCGCAGATCTTGCGCACCGATTCGCGCAGCTCGGGATAATCGTCGCCGAGCGCCAGCATCACCGGGTCGCCGGACTGGTCGCCGTAGGGCATCGCGCGCCTCCTCTCGATAGGTCTCCCGGCAACGTAGTGCGGCGGGGGGATAAAATCACTACGGAGACACGGAGGTCGCGAAGGGAAATTGTCATGAGACGCGGTTGATTCGGCCGATCAAGCAAGACCGCAGCCGCAGGCGCGTGGGGTCAGATTTTGAGG
>DASYUS010000607.1:0-7085 GCA_036000945.1 Allostellaceae bacterium | reverse complement strand
GAGCCTCTACCACGATTTCCTCAACGCCGGGCACGAAGGGATGCAGCACTGGTCGAGCTGGCCCGTCAACTACCACGAGATCCGCGAGCGTGCGCTCGAGAGCGGCTGGCAGATCGGCCAAGAGGGCGATACGCCGCGCGGCCCCTTCATCTATTTCCTCAACGAAGGCCATCCCGGCACGATCGTCGAAATGGCCGAGGCGACGCCGACCCGCATGCGCATCTTCGACGCCGTGCGCGAAGCCGCGCAGAACTGGGACGGCAAGGACCCGATCCGCCTGGATTGGCCGCGGGGGTAGCAGCGGACACATTCGGCCGCATTGCCCTCGCCTAACGTTGGGCATTACCCCGCATTAAGCATAAATTTGCTCGACTTTTACGAGTAATCTCCCTAAGCGTCTCAATCACACCACAGATCGGGGACTTCCCCGGCCGGTTCGGTTGGCTCCGGGCCGCGGTCGAGCAACTGCGACCGCCACCCGCCGATGGGAGACGAGTGCACATGGCGACCAGCGACACCGTAGTCTATTCGAACTCACAAACCGCTCAGGACGACTATTTCACGCTGTCGGCGAACGACCTCTCAGCGACGTGGAACGTGATGTCCAACGACGGCGGCGGCACGAAGACGACGCTGTACTCGCTCGACGACGGCACAAACGACAGTGCCCTGACGCCGATCGGTGGCATCAAATTCGATATGGATCTGCTGACCCAGGATGCCATAGACGCGAAGAATGCCACCTCCGGGGGCAGCATGGATCTGGCAGGCGGCTGGGCCGAGATCGACGGCCGCACCGGCGTGGTTACTTACAGCGTGGATGCTGGCAGCGCTTTGGCGACCTACATCACGAGCCTGGGGGTGGGCGAGAGCTATGACGACTCGTTTGTATACGCGATCAAGAATTCCAACGGCACGCTCAGCCAGGCGACGGTGCATGTGCACATCAACGGCGTCAATGACGCGCCGGTGATCGACTCGGGAGCGACCGGAACGGAGGCGGAGAACACGGCGATAACGAACGTCGTCTATCAGGCAACGGCGACCGATCCTGAGGCCGACACGATCACCTGGTCGCTGACCGGGGCCGACGCGGCCCTGTTCGACATCGACAGCTCTACCGGCGCGGTAACCTTCAAGGCCCCACCGAATTTCGAGGCGCCGGCCGACTTGGGCGGCGACAACGTCTACAACATCATCGTGACGGCGACCGACGGCGGCAGCCTGAGCGACAGCCAGGCGGTGGCGATCAGCGTGACCGACGAGAACGAGGCGCCGACGATCACCTCGGGCGCCTCGGCGACAACGCCGGAGAACGTCTCGACCACGACGGTGGTGTACGACGCGAACGCGACCGACCCGGACGCCGGCGACACGCTGACCTACTCGTTCGGGGGCGGGGCAGATGACGGCCTGTTCGACATCGACGGCGCGACCGGCGCGGTAACCTTCCAGGCCCCGCCGGACTTCGAGGCGCCGGCCGACTTGGGCGGCGACAACGTCTACAACATCATCGTGACGGCGACCGACGGCGGCAGCCTGAGCGACAGCCAGGCGGTGGCGATCAGCGTGACCGACGAGAACGAGGGGCTGATCCTGCCAACGACCTGTACCGACACAGACGACCCGAACAACTTCGACTCTTTGGGCAATCCCGCGGACGGGGTTCCCGGTGACTTTAGCGGCAGCGTAATCTATGGCGGTGGCGGCAACGATCATATCAACGGAACTAACGGCGATGATTTGATCTATGGCGGTTCGGATAATGATGACATCAACGGAAACAACGGTATCGACACGATCTACGGCGGCTCTGGTAATGACACCATTACCGGAAGCAACCAAAACGACGTGATTATCGGTGGGTATGGTGCCGACATCCTGACGGGTGGCGGCGGCAGCGCGAGCAACGACACGTTCAAGTTCCTCGACCTGTGTGATACCAACGACATCATCACCGACTTCAACGACGCCGGCGATGACACGTTCGACTTCAGCGCCATCGACTCCGGCAACGGGGTCGATGGGGTCTTTGCCTGGGGCGGGCAGCAAACGGGCGCGGTTGTCGTCGCCCACGGCATCACTTGGTATCAGTCCGGGGGTGACGTGGTGGTGCTCGCGGATACCGACGGTGTCCTGACCAGCGCCGAGTTCGCGGTCACGCTCACTGGCACGACGACCTTGGCCCAAGCCGATTTCATTCTGTAGGTTGGACCGTCCGCATCACGAGGAGAGGCCATCCCGCAGCAAGCTCGCAGCGGGGTTTGGTCACCTGCCGCGCCCGCCGATGTCGCGACGGCAGAAGCCTTCGGGCCAGTCGATCTGGTCCACCGCGCGGTAGGCGCGCTCGCGCGCCAGAGCGAGGTCGCGGCCGAGAGCGGTGACGCCGAGCACCCTGCCGCCATCGGCGACGAGGCGGTCGCCGTCGCGGCGGGTGCCGGCGTGGAAGATTTTTACCTCGGGGTCGCCCGCCGCACGGTCGAGGCCGCGGATCTCGGTGCCGCGCAACGGGTCATCGGGGTAGCCGTGGGCCGCCATGACGACGCAGATCGCGCTCTCGTCGTACCAGCGCAGATCGACGTGGCGGAGATTGCCGTCGCGCGCGGCGATCAAGGCCGGCAGCAGGTCGCTCCGCAGCCGCATCATCAGCGGCTGGCATTCGGGGTCGCCGAAGCGGACGTTGTATTCGAGGAGCTTCGGCCCCGCCTCGGTCAGCATCAGCCCGGCATAGAGGACGCCCTTGACCGGCCGGCCTTCGCGCCGCATCGCCCGCACCGTCGGCAGGATGATGCGCTCCATGACCTCGCCCTCGATGGCAGGCGTCACCATCGGCGCCGGCGAATAGGCGCCCATGCCGCCGGTGTTGGGGCCGGTGTCGCCATCGCCGACCCGCTTGTGGTCCTGCGCTGCGGCGAGCGGCAATGCGTCGGCGCCGTCGACCAACGCGAAAAAACTCGCCTCCTCGCCGATGAGGCACTCCTCGACGACGATCTCGGCGCCCGCCGCGCCGAAGCGGCCGTGCCCAAGCGCCGCATCGACCGCAGCGCAGGCCTCGGCGACATCGGCGGCGACAACGACGCCCTTGCCGGCGGCAAGCCCGTCGGCCTTGACGACGATCGGCGCGCCCCGCTCGGCGATATAGGCCTTCGCCGCAGCCGCGTCGTGAAACCGGCGATAAGCGGCGGTCGGGATGTTCTCGCGGGCGCACAGATCCTTCATGAAGCCCTTCGAACCCTCAAGCGCAGCCGCTGCCGCGCTCGGCCCGAAGGCGGCGATCCCCTCGCCCTCCAGCGCATCGACTAGACCCGCCACGAGCGGCGCCTCGGGGCCGACGACGACGAAATCGATCGCCGCGCGCCGGGAGAACGCGATGATGCCGGCGATGTCGCCGCCGGCGAGCGCGACGCATTCCGCCTCTTCTGCGATGCCGGCGTTGCCCGGCGCGCAGAACACGCGCTCGACCAAGGGCGACGCAGCGATCGCCCAACACAGCGCGTGCTCGCGCCCGCCCGACCCGATGACGAGGACGCGCACTCTACGTCTCCCCGATTGTCATTCCGGGGCAGCCGGAGGCTAAACCCGGAGTCCATGCACATCCTTCCGTGCTCCTGGATTCCGGGTTCGCCGCTGCGCAGCGCCCCGGAATGACGGGTTTGAGTGGGACCCGCATCGCGCTTGTCTCCCGGCTCGGCTATGATGGGGCGATGGATGATCTGCCGCTCACCGCCGCCGACGCTTGGGGCGACGCCACCCCGCGGCCGAACCTGCCGGAGTATACCGTTTCCGAGCTGTCGCTGGCACTGCAGCGCTCGATCGAGGATCGCTTCGGCCACGTCCGGGTGCGCGGCGAAATCTCCGGGTGGAAGCGCGTCGCCTCCGGGCATTGCTATTTCGCCCTGAAGGATGCCGAGGCGGTACTCGACGCGGTCTGCTGGCGCAACACCGCGATCCGCCTCGGCATCAAGCCCGAGGACGGGATGGAGGTGGTGTGCAACGGCCGGCTGACGACTTATCCCGGCCGCTCGAAATACCAGCTGATCGTCGATTCGGTCGAGCTGGCCGGCATCGGCGCGCTGCTGAAACTCCTGGAGGATCGCCGCCAGCGCCTCGCCGCCGAGGGCCTCTTCGCCGCCGAGCGCAAGAAGAAGCTGCCGTTTCTGCCGGCGGTGATCGGCGTCGTCACCTCGCCGACCGGCGCCGTCATCCGCGACATCCTCCATCGCCTCGCCGACCGCTTTCCGCGCCGCGTCTTGGTCTGGCCGGTCGCGGTGCAGGGCGAGGGCGCGGCGGCGCAGATCGCCGCGGCGATCGACGGGTTCAACCGGATCGCGCGGGGCGGGCCAGTACCACGCCCGGACCTCATCATCGTCGCGCGCGGCGGCGGCAGCCTCGAAGATTTGATGGCGTTCAACGAGGAAATCGTCGTGCGCGCCGCCGCGGCCTCGGCGATCCCCTTGATCTCGGCGGTCGGCCACGAGACCGACACGACGCTCATCGACCATGCCAGCGACCGCCGCGCGCCGACCCCGACCGCGGCGGCCGAGATGGCCGTGCCGGTGCGGCTCGACCTCGCCGCCGAGCTGGCCGGCAAGTCGGCGCGCCTCGCCGCCGGCCTGTCGCGCTTTCTGAGCGAGCGCCGGCTGCATCTCACGGGCCTCGCGCGCGGTTTGCCCGAGCCGCAGGACGTGCTCGGCGCGGCCGCCCAGCGGCTCGACGACCGCAGCGAGCGGTTGGCCCTGGCGATCGGCGCCCGCCTTGCGGCGGCGCGGCAGCGCCTCGACCTCGCCGGCGCCGGGCTGCGCCCCGCCGCGCTCGCCGCCGACACCGCGCGGGCGGCCGAGCGCCACGGCGAGGTCGTGCAACGCCTCGATGCCGCTCTCACCCGCTATCTCGCGGCAAGGCGCGACGCGATCGACAATTTCGCCGGCCGCCTCGCCACCCATTCCGAGCGCCACGAGGCGATGCTGCGGCGCGGCTACGTCATGGTACTGGACAACACCGGCCATGTCGTTGCCGAGGCGGTGAAGGTGCGGCCCAACGCGGCGCTCGAACTCGAGTTCTACGACGGCAAGGTCGGCGTCATCGCGGGCGGCTCGCGCCGGCCGGTGCGTCGCTCGAAGCCCCTTGAGGGCCAGGCGAGCCTCTTTGACGGAGAGTGGTGATGCGACCTTCCGGCCGCGCCCCAGAGGCGCTGCGCCCGGTCAGCTTGGAGCCGGGCGTCGGCAAGTATGCCGAGGGCTCGTGCCTGGCGCGGTTCGGCGACACGCATGTCTTGTGCATGGCGACGGTCGAGGAGCGGGTGCCGCCGTTTCTGCGCAACACCGGGAAGGGCTGGGTCACCGCCGAATACGGCATGCTGCCGCGCTCGACCCACACCCGCACCGACCGCGAGGCGGCGCGCGGCCGGCAATCCGGCCGCACGCAGGAGATCCAGCGCCTCATCGGCCGCAGCCTGCGCGCGGTTACCGACCTAGCCGCGCTCGGCGAACGCCAGATCCGCATCGATTGCGATGTTTTGCAAGCGGATGGGGGGACTCGCACAGCCGCGATCACCGGCAGCTATGTCGCGCTCTATCAGGCCTTGGCGAAGTTCGTCACGGCCGGCCTCTTGCCGAGCGTGCCGCTGCACGACAGCGTCGCCGCGGTGTCGTGCGGCGTGTTCGACGGCGCCGCCGTGCTCGACCTCGACTATGCCGAGGATTCGGCGGCGATGACCGACGCCAATTTCGTGTTGACCGGCAAGGGCGGCATCGTCGAGATCCAGGCGACGGCCGAAGGGGCGCCGTTCGACGAGGCGAGCTTTGCCCGGATGCTGGCGCTCGCCCGCGCCGGCATCGCCGAGCTGACCGACCGCCAGCGCACCGTACTCGGCCTCACCTGAACCGTCGATGCGTCAACCGCAAAATTGTCATATTGCGATGATATGCTGCGCCATGGTGCGGGCAGCCAAGGTTCCGATCGGATTGATCCGCCAACGCAGGCCCCTCACCCCGGCCCTCTCCCCGCGGGCGGGGAGAGGGAGAGTTGCACCGCGGCCTCTCGACAGCGTTCCCTCTCCCCGCCTGCGGGGAGAGGGGCAGGGTGAGGGGCCTGGGCATCGAACGAGATCGCCGGAGAGGAAGGCTCTGGCTGCATTTTTGCTGCAAATAACAGCCAGAACAGCGAGCGCAGCCTGATGGCGCGACGCCTCGAGCGCGGCGAACGGCTGCTGGTTGCCAGCCACAACCCCGGCAAGGTCGTCGAGATCGAAGCGCTGCTTGCGCCCTTCGGCATCGTGACGATCGGCGCCGCCGCGCTCGGCCTCGCCGAGCCGGACGAGACCGGCGCCAGCTTCGAAGAGAATGCCGCGCTGAAGGCCCGCGCAGCAGCGCGGGCAAGCGGGCTTGTCGCGATCGCCGACGATTCGGGGCTCGCCGTGCCCGCGCTCCGCGGCGCGCCCGGCATCTATTCGGCGCGCTGGGCCGGGCCGCGCAAGGATTTCCGGCCGGCCATGGAACGGGTCCAGCGCGAGCTTGGCGAGCGCGACCGGCGCGCCTGTTTCGTCGCCGTACTGGCGCTGGCCTGGCCGGACGGGATGGAGAGAATATTTCGCGGCGAGGCGCATGGCCATCTCATCTGGCCGCCGCGCGGCGAGCGCGGCTTCGGCTACGACCCGATGTTCGTCCCCGACGGCTACGAAGAGACCTTCGGCGAGATGGGCCCCGAGTTGAAGCACCAGATCAGCCATCGCGCCCGCGCCTTCGCCAAGCTGGCGGCGGCGTGTCTCATGAAGTTTTGCACATGATGACAAAGGTATACTTCCTCTGGCATGTGCATGAAGTGGCTGGCGCCGGAGACGACGAGAAGCTGATCGGGGTCTATGCCACCGAGGCAGACGCAATGGGAGCCATTGATCGCTTGCGGCACCAACCTGGCTTCAAAGATTTTCCAGAGGGGTTTCAGATCGTGAGCTACACAATGAACGCGGATCACTGGCGCGAGGGCTTTATCTCGGTCGTCGAAGCTATGGGGACATTGAGGCCCTGAAGAGCAGTGAATAAAATAGGCCCGGATCGCCGTAGCTGCGTCCTTCGAGACGGTCGCTT
>DASYUS010000606.1:0-15830 GCA_036000945.1 Allostellaceae bacterium | reverse complement strand
GTTGAACGTATCGGCGATCTTCCCGGCGAGCCCGATGCGATCCCCCGGGAGCCGCACGGAGAAATTGCCGGCTCGTGCCGCCTGCAAGGCGTAAAGCAGTTGCTGCAGGTCGACATCCCCGCCGTCGACCGCCGCGTCGTGCCCATTGGCAGCCGACGCGACCACCTCATCCATCGCCGCGCCGATGGGATGAAGATCGGGGGTGACTTCGACCAAACCGTCGGCAGTCGGCTCCATGTTCGCCTCCGTCGGGATCAGATCCTTGGATGGGTTTGAGGCCCGTAGCCGGGGGACAACGGCGACCGCGCTTTGCCAATTTCAAGGTGCTTGGAGCGCATCGACGCAGGCTTCCCGTGGTTGCGCGCGAAACCTACCGGCCCAATGACGACGTGCCGCGCAACCAGCGCGCTACGGCATAAAGCTGGCAGGTCCAGTCTGGGCGGAAGCGCTTCTTCACTGGCGACGGGGGTCCCCCAAGACCCGCAAGCGGGTTTTCCCAAGCTTCGGGCGTCGTCTCAACGACCGAGGACGACAATGGTTCCCAGAAAAAAATTTGCCGGGCGATGCTCGACCGATTGGGTCTTGCTTGCGGGGATTGCCAGCCCGGCGATAGGCGCCGCCCGACTCTCTCCCGGCCGCCGCCGCGGGTTGCGCGCCGCCGCCGGCAACTGCGTCGTCAGCTCACAGCCGCACGCCGACCGTCGTAAAGGCGACGCTGGCCGGCTCCTGGAACTGGTCCAGCACCACCGCGCCAACCACGGCAATCACGACCGCCACGATGCAGGCGGAAATGAAGCTGGGCATCGCTGTCTCCCCCTTGGCCTCGTTGTCGACAGCAGGATAGCGCAAACGGGGATATAAGGCGCGTCGTGATCGTGGAGGCGGCGGACCCGCAACATGCGCCGGCATTTCGCCCTATTCTGTTCGATGCTGTGTGCGATGGCGCTCGGCGGCCCGGTCCACGCGCAGCTGAGCGGACATGGCGGCCCGGTCCGCGCGCTGGCGATCTCGGCCGACGGCGCGACGGCGCTGTCCGGGAGTTTCGACACCTCGGTGATCCGCTGGTCATTGCGTCGCGATGTCGCCGAGCAGGTTCTGCGGCTGCACGAGAACTCGGTAAACGCGGTCGCGATACTGCGCGATGGCCGAGCGGTGACGGCCGGCGGCGATGCCCGGATCGCGATCTGGGCGCCGGGGAGTCCGGTGCCCGACACGATCCTGGAGGGCCACAGCGGGCCGATCGTCGCGCTCGCCGTCTCGCCCGACGGCAAGACCCTAGCCTCGGGGTCATGGGATCGGACGATCCGGTTATGGAAGCTGGCCGGCGGCGCGCCTGTGGTGCTCGAGGGCCACCGGCATAACGTCAATGGCGTCGCCTTCATGCCGGACGGAAAGTTGCTGGTCAGCGCCGGCTACGATGCGAGCCTCTTGATCTGGCCGCTGCGCGGCACCGGCGGGCCGCAGGTCGCGACGTTGCCGACGCCGCTCAATGCGGTGGTCGTCGCCCCGGACGGCGAAATCGCCGCGGCCGGCGCCAATGGCCAAATCCATTTCCTGGCGGCGGACGGCGGCGGGCGCGGCGCCGTCGCGGCGTCGGCCTCGCCGATCACCAGCCTCGCGCTCACCGCCGACGGGAGCCGTATCGCCGCGGCCGGGGCAAACGGCTCGCTCGCCATCATCGATCGCAAGGCCCGGTCGCTGTTGCGGAGTCCGGCCGGGTCCGGCCAGCCGATTTGGGCCGTCGCCTTCATGCCCGATGGCCTGACGCTGCTGTCCGGCGGTGGTGATCACGTCATCCACCGCTGGGATGTCGAAACCGGAGAGCCGCGCGGCAGCGGCACCGCCGGCAGCCCGGAGGATCCCCTGGCGGCTTATGGCGACGATCCCGGCGCCCAGGTGTTTCGCGCCTGCGTCGCCTGCCACACGCTGCAGCCGGACCGGGGCAATCGCGCCGGGCCGAGCCTGCACCATGTGTTCGGGCGCCGCATCGCGACGCTGCCGAATTATGATTTCTCGGCGGCGCTGCGGCGTCTCGACATCGTGTGGACGCCCGAAACAGTGGCCCGGTTGTTCGAGATCGGCCCGGCGGCCTACACGCCGGGCACCAAGATGCCGGACCAGATCATCGGTCGGCCGCAGGACCGCGACGCGCTCGTCCGGTTTCTCGAGCGGGCGACGCGGTGATCACTCCTCGGGCTTCTTCTCGCGCTCGCGCAGGTAGTCGTCGGTGGTCCGCAGCCGCGGCCGGGCCGGGCCCGCATGCGGGTCGAAGCCCTGCTCGGTGACGGCGGCGACGCGACAATCGTCGCACATCCGGATCAGATCGAGCCGGGCGGAGGATTGCCGGTACATCCAATGCGCGCCTTCGAGCTTGGCGACGACGCGCTCGATCGTGCTCCTGACGCCGAACGGCTTGCCGCAGCGGACGCAAGGATAAGGCTCCTCCTCCTTCAGCACGCGCGCGCCGTTGGCGGCGGCGCCGAAGGCCAGCCGCGGCACCAGGCTGACGACTTTTTCCGGGCAGGTCGCCTTGCACAGTCCGCACTGGATGCAGGCCGCCTCGCTAAAGCGCAGGACCGGCCGGTCGGGATCGTCCGACAAGGCCCCGGTCGGGCAGGCCGAGACGCAGGAGAGGCAGAGCGTGCAGCCGGCGACATCGATTTCGACCGCACCGAATGGCGCGCCGGCCGGCAATTCGATCAGCGCGCTCGGCGCCGGAGCAACGCGGTGAAGCTCGCTCAACGCAAACCGCTGCACATCGCGCTTGCCGCCGACCGGCAGAAAATCCGCCGGTGGCGATGCCGTAGCGCCGGGCTCGATCGTGCGCAATGCCGCGCCGAGGACGAACGGATCGTCGGTCTCGATCGTCGCGAGCGGTTCGCCTGAGAAGCCGAGCCCGGCGAGAATCGGCGTCGCGAGGGCGATCGTGTCGCGCAATCCGGCGAGGTCGTGGCGCGGCCGCTCGCGCAGGATCACCCGCACCGCGGTGCTGCCGTAAGCGAACGCGGCGGCGACCGCTTCGAGGCCGATCTGCGTCACCTCGTTGACCGCGAACGGCAGGACGTTGGCCGGCAGCCCGTCGCCGTGGCGCGCCAGCGCGTCGATCAAGGCGCCGCCGTGCGCCTCGTCGTGGAACAGCATGACCGGCGAGGTGCCCCCTGCCTCGCGATAGACCATCAGCAGAGTGCGCAATTTGCCGATCAGCGCATCGGCGGGCGGCAGCGCATAGCCGGCCGCGCCGGTCGGACACGCCGCGGCGCACTGGCCGCAACCGGCGCAGATCTTCTCGTCGATCGCGACATGATCACCATCTGGGGTGATCGCGCCGGCCGGACAGAGATCGAGACAGCGATGGCAGCCGACGATGTTCGAACGCGAATGGGCGCAGAGGTCGGCGGTGAAGGCGACGTAGCGCGGCTTGTCAAAGCCGCCGACGAGGTCGCGGGCGCGCAGCACGGCGGCGAGCGTCGCCGCGCGGTCGCGCGGATCGGCGCGGAGGTAGCCGTCGCGCAAGTCGCCCGCCGAAAACAGCGGCGCGCCGCCCGACAGATCGAGCACGATGTCGCAATGCGAGGTGGCGCCGTTGCGCGCCGGCCCGAACCGCAGGGCGCCGCGCGACGACGGCAGGGCCGTGGCGTAATCATCGACGACAATCTCGAACGCGCCGAAATGGCCCTTTATCGTGCGGATCTTCCCCTGGACGATCGGGAATTCATTGACGCGCGGCGGCGTCACCTCCTCCGGCCGAGTCAGCAGCACTGTGACGTCGAGATGGTCCTTGAGCTGGTTCGCCGCCTCGATCGCCTCTTCGTCATGGCCATAGACCAGGATGACGCCGCCGCTCTCGAGCGGGACGAACGAGATGTCCGGCATCGGCAGTGCGGCGGCTGCGGCCAGCGCCGCCATCTTGGGTCCGGCCTGCGCGGCCTCGTCCGACCAGCCGGCGCTTTCGCGCAAATTGACGAAGGTCAGCTCGCTGCCGCGGTCGCCGGCTACCTCGCGAAACAGGGACGCCTCCTGCGTGCAGCCGACCGTCAGCGGCAGGCCGGCGGCGGCCAGCGTGCGGAAGCGGTCGAGTTCGGCGCGGCACAGCTGGCGGCCTTGGCTGATCCTGACGCCGGCGCAGCCGCGCGCCAGCGCCCCGCTGTCGAGCGGCATCGTGTCGTCACACGAGCAGACCAGGAGCGTGCGCTGATCCGGCATCCAAATGTCCTGTTCCCGGCGCGACGCCGGCAGGCCTGACCGCGGTTCGTTCCGAGGCTATAGTGTAGCAGAAGGACGGTGAGGCTCGGACCAAAATGCGGCAGGCGCCACCCCGAACGACTGTGCCGCACGGCGCGCGGTCGCTGAACCTGCCGCCGCCGTTCCGCCTGGTGGTGTTGCGCGAGGTCGGTGATGCGTTCGCCCATGCCTGCGCCAGGGCGGGCGAGCTCGGTGCCGGGACATTGGTGTTCGTCGGCCGTTTCGACCTCGCCGAGTTCGCTGTGGTGCTGGAGCCGGAGCAGCCGCTGAACGTCGCGCGGCTGGCCTTCTATGCGGGCATGGTGGCGCTCGGCGACGCGCTCGCCGCGGGCGCACCGCCCGAAAAGCCGATCGCGATCGACTGGCCGGACGCGATCCAGGTCGATCACGGCCTCGTTGGCGGCGGCCGGCTCGCCTGGCCTGGCGGGTGCGAGGAGGACGCGGTCCCGGCCTGGCTCGTCTTTGGCGCAATCATCCGCACGGTTTCGCTGCGCGAGGCGGAAGCGGCGCTGCATCCAATGGCAACCGCGCTCGCCGAGGAGGGGTTCGACGATGCCAGCGCCGAACGGCTTGCCGAACAGTTTGCCCGGCACCTCATGGTCGCGATCGATCGCTGGCAGGAAAGCGGCTCGGCGCGACTGGTCAGGGACTACCTGTCGAGGCTGATGCCCGTGAACCGCACGCGCTACGAAATCGCCGACAATGGCGACCTGCTGATCGCCTCGCCGGGCCGGAAGACCGAGCGCCGACACCTGGCCGCCGCATTGCAGACGCCGTCATGGCTCGACCCGGCGACGGCGGGTCCGTTGCTGGAATGGCCGCCGCCGGCGCGCCGAGCGCGGCAATGACCGATTTCTGGCTGGCCTGCGGCCATCACCTGACCGATCGCGACCCGAGCGGCCGCCTGCTGGTGACCGACGAGTTGCTGCGAGCCTATCTCGCCCGGCCGGAGCTGCAGCCGCCGGAAGACGCCTGCGCCGCTGAGCGCTTTCTGCATGCCGCCATCCTGGCCGAGCCGCGTCTTCCGGTCGGCGCTGCGGAAATCGCGGCGATCGCCGACCCGGACGCCCGCGAGAACTGGCAGCGGATGATCGGGTTTCGCGATCATCTGCTGCGCCACGCGACGCTGGAGGCGGCCTATCTGGCGCTGGTGCAGCAGGACATCGGCGCGACGCCGCCCTTGTTTCTCGACCAGCTCGTCCAGCTGATCCTGCGCAACGCGCTCGACGGCTGCGACGACCCGTATGTGCTGCGCGCCGCCGAGCTGTTCTTTCGCCTGCAACGCGCCACCGTCCTTGACGGCGCGCTGCTGCTGGCGGACGACGAGAGGATCGCCGGGGCGGATGCAGCCGCCTTCTCGCCGCTCGGCGCGATGCTCGGCCTCCCGCCGCCGGCGGAGCTGGACGTCTTGACCGAGAAAAACGCGCCGAGCTATTGGCAATGCAGCGACTCCTTCGACATGGTGCTAGACCTCAGCGTCGGCCGGCAAGGCGCGGCGGCGCTCGCCACGGTCATCGCGCTGTGGCTTCGGCATATGCTGGAGGTCGAGGTGCTGGTCGAGCCGCTGCGCGAGATGCGCGATGTGCGGCTTAGCTGGTACGTCGGCCTCGATGCCGAGGGCACCAGGATCGGCGACGCGCTATGGCGCGGCGAGCCGCTTGACGACGCGACGCGGCAGCGCGTCGCGGCGCTGTTTCGCCTGACCTTCGCCGATCCGCGCGATGTCGCACCGGAATTTGCGCACGAGGCGGTCTATCTTCTGCTGGCAATGAGGGAAGACCGGATGTTGCGCCTGAAGCCGCAGAACCTGCTGACTGGGTTGCCGCTCCGGCGAATGGCGGGCGGCCCGTGAACCCGGCGCCGCCACTGCTCAGCATCCCGGTCGGCGTCGTCGTCGAGCGCCGCAAGGCGAATTCGCCGTGGGCCGACGAGGTGTGGCGGCCGGTCGCCGTGTTCACTGGCCTGCCCGACGCCGAACCCTGGACCTTGCTGACCGGCGATACGTTGACCGCGACGTTCTACGCCGGTGCCGCCGAGATCGAGCTGTACCGCTCGGAGACCGACGGCTATCGGCGAAACCTGGCTTCGGGCATGCCGTCGGTGTGGGTGGCGTTGCAGGCGACCGGCAGCGACCCTCCCTATGACATCGTCGCAGTCACGGCCGATCCGGCGGAAGGCGAAGCCCTGACCGAGCCGGCCCAGGTAATCGTCGAAGCGGTGGCGATGCCCGAGCCGGTGCAGGATGCCCTCGCCGCCTTTATCGCCGAGCATCATGTCGAGCGCGTCTTCGAAAAGCGCAAACGCGACACCGCCGATCCGGAGGCGTTGGCGCGCCGCGGCCCGCCGATGGGGCGCCGCGATGAGCGCTGATGAGAGTTTTCTGGCGCGCTGGTCGCGCCGCAAGCGCGCCGCCGCCGACCGCGAACGGCCGCCGGCGCGGGCGACCGAAGACAATGGAGGAGGCGCGACGGCTGCGACTGACTCCGGACCGGAGCCCGCTCCGTCGATCGATCTTGCCAGCCTGCCGCCCGTTGAATCGATCGGCGCCGGCTCCGACATCCGGGCGTTCCTCGCGCCGGGTGTGCCGGCGGAGCTGATGCGGGCGGCGCTGCGCCGCGCCTGGTCGGCCGATCCGGCGATCCGCGACTTCATCGGCCTCTCGGAGAATTCGTGGGACTTCAACGCGCCGGGTGGCGTGCCCGGTTTCGGCCCGGTGACGGCGGAAGACGTCGAGCGGCTGCTCGCGCGGCTCTCCGGCGAGCCCGCAGCGGACGAGGCCCCAACCCCGGTCGGGGATGCGTCATCGCGCGATCAAATCATCGTGACCGATGCGGACAGCGCCGATCACGCCCCGGCACAACAGAGCGTCGAGCCGCAGCATGCATCGGCAAAAGTCCCGCCTCGCGCACCGCAACAGCGGCGCCGGCATGGCGGCGCGCTGCCGGAATAATCGCGGCGCCATAGCCTGAGGCTATTGACCGCGCCATTGCCGCGGGATTACGGTTTTGCCCAATAAATTTGCACATTATGGCGTCTCGCCATGGCGGATCCGGGACTCGAAGAGGCGATCCGTGCCGCCGGCGGCATCACCGAGCTGGCGCGGCGCATCGGCATCTCCCAGCCCTCCGTTTCCAACTGGGCTCGGGTCCCGGCGGAGCGCGTCCTGTCTGTCGAGGCGGCGACTGGCGTGGCACGCGCCATCCTGCGGCCGGATCTCTACGGATCGCTCGACCAGCGCGACGAGGTCGAAACCGCTCGGGGACAGGAATATGCGCTGCTCGCGACGCTGTTGACGCAGGCGCCCGATGCCCCGCTGCTCCGGCGGATTGCCGGACTCGACGGCGATACGACGCCGCTCGGCCGGGCGCATGCCGCGCTGGCGCAGGCCGCCGGTGGGGCTGATCCAGACCGTATCGAGCGCGAGTTCTTCGATCTGTTCGTCGGCGTCGGGCGCGGCGAGCTGTTGCCCTACGCCTCGTATTATTTGACTGGCTTTCTCTACGAGCGGCCGTTGGCGCGGCTGCGGGCGGATCTGGCGGCACTCGGAATCGAGCGCGCCGATGGCCGGCACGAGCCGGAAGATCACGCGGCGATCCTGTGCGAGATCATGGCCGGGCTGATCGGCGGCGAGTTTCGGGCGGCGCCGCAGCAGCAACAGGACTTCTTCGGCAAGCATCTGGCGCCCTGGATCGGTCGCTTTTTCGCCGATTTGGAGGCCGCCGAGGGCGCCGATTTCTACCGCCATGTCGGGGCGATCGGCCGGCTCTTCATCGGCATCGAAATAGAAGCATTCGAACTGACCGCCTGAACGGCGGCGCAGTACGGGAGGACACGGCGATGGAAGCGCAACCCAAGGCCAAGCTCGGGCGCCGGCAGCTGTTTCGTGCGATCGGCGTCGCCGCCGCTTCTGTTGCCGCCGCGGCGCCCGTCGCGTCGCCGGCGCTGGCCGACAGCGAAGGCACCGACGACAAGCGCAAGCCCCGCTATAAAGAATCCGATCACGTCAAAGCCTATTACCGCGTCAACCGGTATCCGAGCTAAGGGAGGCACCGGTGCTGATCAAGCGAACCGAACGACAGGTCCGGCGCAGCCCGCTCGCTGTCGCCGCCGAGCCATCCGAGCACGCTGTCGACCGGCGCTCCTTCTTGCGCCGCTCGGGGCTGGTCGCGGGTGGGCTCACGGCGCTCGGCAGCCTGCCGCTTGGCAATGTCCGCCAAGCCAAAGCCGGGCCACCGCCTACCGCCGGCGCGCAACTGGCGATCAAGAAGAGCATCTGCACCCACTGCGCGGTCGGCTGCACGGTCACCGCCGAGGTCGCCAACGGCGTGTGGATCGGCCAGGAGCCGAGCTGGGACAGCCCGATCAACCGCGGCTCACACTGCGCCAAGGGCGCCGCGGTGCGCGAGCTGGTCTCCGGCGAGCGACGGCTCAAATACCCGATGAAGCTGGTCGATGGAAAATGGACCCGGGTCAAGTGGGAGCAGGCGATCGACGAGATCGGCGACAAGCTCTTAGCGATCCGCGACAAGTCGGGCCCCGACTCGGTCTACTGGCTCGGCTCGGCCAAGTTCACCAACGAGGGCGCCTACCTGTTCCGCAAGATGGGCGCCTTCTGGGGCACCAACAACACCGACCATCAGGCGCGCATCTGCCATTCGACGACAGTAACCGGCGTCGCGAATACCTGGGGCTACGGGGCAATGACCAATAGCTTCAACGATATTCGCAACTCGAAGACGCAGGTCATCATGGGCGGCAACCCGGCCGAGGCCCACCCGGTCTCGCTCCAGCACCTGCTGGAGGGCGCCGAACTCAACAAGGCCAACGTCATCGTCATCGACCCGCGGATGACCCGCACCGCCGCGCACGCGACCGAATACGTGCGGCTGCGCCCCGGCACCGACATCCCGGTGCTCTACGGCATGATGTGGCACATCCTCCAGAACGGCTGGGAAGACAAGGAATTCATCAAGCAGCGCGTCTACGGCTTCGACGACGTCAAAAAGGAAATCGAGAAGTGGACGCCGGACGAGGTCGAGCGCGTCTCCGGCGTGCCCGGCGAGCAGCTGAAGCGGGTCGCCGAGATGTTCGCGACCCAGAAGCCGGCGACCCTGATCTGGTGCATGGGGCAGACGCAGCACACGGTCGGCACCGCCAACGTGCGGGCGAGCTGCATCGCCCTCCTCTTGACCGGCAATATCGGCAAGCCCGGCACCGGCGCCAACATCTTCCGCGGCCATGACAACGTCCAGGGTGCGACCGATGTCGGCCTCGATATCGTCACCCTGCCGTTCTATTACGGGCTCGTTGAAGGCGCCTGGCGCCATTGGTCGCGCGTCTGGGAAGTCGAATACGACTATCTGCAGGGGCGCTTCGACTCGAAGAAGATCATGGAGACGGCGGGCATCCCGTTGACCCGCTGGTTCGACGCGGTCCTTCTGCCGAAAGACCAGGTCGACCAGAGGGACAATCTGCGCGCGATGTTCGTCCAGGGCCATGCCTCGAACAGCATCACGCGCATCCCGGAATCGCTCAAGGCGCTCGCCAAGATCGACCTTCTGGTCATCGCCGACCCGCACCCGACGACGTGGGCGTCGCTGGCGGTCCAGGCCGGCCGCAAGGAGGGGATGTATCTGCTCCCGGCCTGCACCCAGTTCGAGGCGTCGGGCTCGCGCGTTGCCTCCAACCGGTCGATGCAATGGGGCGAGGAGATCGTCAAACCGATCTTCGAGTCGAAAAACGATCTCGAGATCATGTACCTCGTCGCCAAGAAGCTCGGCTTCGCCGACAAGATGTTCAAGAGAATCAAGGTCGAGAACAATCTGCCGCTCGCCGAGGACGTGCTGCGCGAGATGAACCGCGGCTCCTGGTCCACCGGCTATTGCGGTCAATCGCCCGAGCGGATCAAGCTGCACATGGCCAACCAGAAGGATTTCGACCTCGTCACAACGCGGGCGACATCCGGGCCGGCCAAGGGTGACTATTACGGTCTGCCGTGGCCGTGCTGGGGCAGCCCCGAGGTCAAGCACCCGGGGACGCCGCTGCTCTACAACACCAATCTCAATGTGATGGACGGCGGCGGCACGTTCCGCGCCCGCTTCGGCGTCGAACGCAATGGCGTCAACCTCTTGGCCGAAGGCTCCTATTCCGCCGGCTCCGAGATCAAGGACGGCTACCCCGAATTCACCTACGCGGTGCTGAAGAAGCTCGGCTGGGACGGTGACCTGACCCCCGAGGAACTGGCGACGATCGAACGGGTCGCGGGGAGCGCCGAGAAGATGGGCACCGTTTCCTGGTCGATCGACCTCTCGGGCGGCATCCAGCGGGTGGCGATGAAGCATGGCTGCGTGCCCTACGGCAACGCCAAGGCGCGGATGAACGCCTTCGGCCTACCCGACCCGATACCGGTACATCGCGAGCCGATCTACACGCCGCGCGTCGACTTGGTCGCGAAATACCCGACGCTGCCGGACGCCAAGCAGTTCCGCCTGCCCAATATCGGCGGCTCGGTGCAGAAGCTGGCCGTCGACAAGGGGATCGCCAAGGAGTTCCCGCTGATCCTCAGTTCCGGCCGGCTGGTCGAATACGAGGGTGGCGGCGAGGAGACGCGCTCGAACAAATGGCTCGCGGAACTGCAGCAGGACATGTTCATCGAGATCAGCCCGGCCGACGCCCAGGACCGCGGCATCAAGGATGGCGCCTGGGTCTGGGTGACCGGCGCCGAGAGCGGCTCGCGGGCCAAGGTCAAGGCGCTGGTGACCGAACGGGTCGGCAAGGGCGTGGCCTGGATGCCGTTCCATTTCGGCGGTTGGTTAGGCGGGGTCGACCTGCGCGCCGGATATCCGGCCGAGACTGATCCGGTCGTGCTCGGCGAAAGCGCCAACACGATCACCACCTACGGCTACGATCCGGCAACCGGGATGCAGGAACCGAAAGTCACCCTGTGTCAGATCAAGGCGGCGTGAGGGAGGCGGCCATGGCTCGGATGAAGTTCCTCTGCGACGCCGACCGCTGCATCGAATGCAACGCCTGCGTCACCGCCTGCAAGAACGAACACGAGGTACCGTGGGGCATCAATCGCCGCCGCGTCGTCACGATCAATGATGGCCAACCGGGCGAGCGCTCGGTGTCGATGGCGTGCATGCATTGCACCGACGCGCCGTGCCAGGCGGTTTGCCCGGTCAATGCGTTCTACACCACCGCGGACGGCGTGGTGCTGCACTCCAAGGACATCTGCATCGGCTGCGGTTATTGCTTCTACGCCTGCCCGTTTGGCGCGCCGCAATACCCGCGCGTCGGCAATTTCGGCTCGCGCGGCAAAATGGACAAATGCACTTATTGCGCCGGCGGTCCGGAACCGGACGGCAGCGCCGCCGAATACGAGAAATACGGCGCCAATCGTCTCGCCGAGGGCAAATTGCCGCTGTGCGCCGAGATGTGCTCGACCAAATCGTTGCTCGCTGGCGACGGCGAGATCATCGCGCAGATCTATAAGGACCGGGTGGCGAAGCGCGGCTACGGCTCGGGCGCCTGGGGCTGGAAGACCGCCTATCGCGAAACGATCACGTCGTAAACCCAGCGGCAGCAAGACGGGACCGGGAGGAATCGGCATGACGGCGCTGCTCGCGGCACTTCGTAACATCGTCGGGGCTGTGGCGCTGCTGGCGCTGGCTTCGGTGGCGTATTCGGCGATGGCGCAGCAGCAGCCGAATTCGGTCAACCCGACGACCAGCGCGGTCAAGGAAGAACAACTGCTGCAACAGTTCAAGACCGTGCAGGGCCGCGGCAGCATCCCCGATACCAAATCCTACACGATCGAACAGCCGGCCGGCCGCGACTGGCGGCATTTCCACGAGGTGACGCTGCGCTGGATCGGCGCCGTCGCGATTTTGGGCGCGCTGGCGCTGCTGGTCCTCTTCTACCTGTCGCGCGGCATGGTGCGCCTAGAGAGCGGGCGGTCGGGACGGACGATCGTGCGCTTCAATGCGGCCGAGCGGTTCGTCCACTGGATGACCGCGGCCTGCTTTGTGATCCTCGGCCTGTCCGGGCTCAACATCACCTTCGGCAAGCCGCTGCTGTTACCGCTGATGAGCCCGGAAGCCTTCACCGCCTGGTCGGAATGGGCCAAATACGCCCACAACTACCTGAGCTTCCCGTTCACCCTCGGCGTCATCCTGATCTTTCTGATGTGGATCGCCGGCAACATCCCCAACCGCGTCGATGCCGAGTGGCTGAGGCGCGGCGGCGGCATTGTCGGCCACGACCATCCGCCGGCCGAGCGGTTCAACGCCGGCCAGAAGCTGATCTATTGGATCGTCGTGCTCGGCGGCGCGGCGATGGCGGTCAGCGGCTATCTGCTGATCTTCCCGTTCTACGGCACCTCGATCGAGACGATGCAGGATGCCGCGGTGGTGCATGGCATCCTCGCGATGCTGTTTATCGCTGCGATGCTGGCGCACATCTATATCGGCACGATCGGTATGGAGGGCGCCTTCGAGGCAATGGGAAGCGGCACCGTCGACGTCAATTGGGCGAGGGAACACCACAGCCTGTGGCTCGAAGCGGCGAACGCGCCGAGCCGGCCCGATCCGTCGCAGCCGGCACCGACACCCGCACCGGGGGAATAGCTGCGACTGCCTCAATTCGAATCGTCGTTCCCGCGAAAGCGGGAACCCAGGGCCGGCGACATGCGGTTGCCCTGGACCCCCGCCTTCGCGGGGGTGACGGGTGGTGTTTCGATCTGTCGCGATCGCGCGCAGCGCCAGGTTCGGTTTTCATTCCAAGACCAAATTCGCCGACTGTACAAATCTCCTCTTTTGTCGGGGCGCGCTCTGGCGGGCTTGATCGCCCCTTGGCATAGTGCCTGACGGCGTCGAGGCTGAGGGTCGGCGAGTGGACGTGGAAACCTACGATTACATTGTCGTCGGCGCCGGTTCGGCCGGTGCGGCCGTCGCGAACCGGCTGTCGGCAGACCCGCGCAACCAGGTGCTGCTTATCGAGGCCGGTCGGGCCAGCCATCCCTGGTCGTTCATCCCGATCGGGATGGCCCGGCTGATCGCCAACCCCGCTGCCAACTGGCTCTATTCCTCGGAGCCCGAGGCGAGCACCAACGGCCGCCGGCTGCCGGTGCCGCGCGGCAAACTGCTTGGCGGGTCCAGTTCGATCAACGGCATGGTGTTTGTCCGCGGCCAGGCGCAGGACTTCGATACCTGGGCGCAGATGGGCAACCGCGGCTGGAGCTATGCCGAGGTCCTGCCTTTCTTCAGGCGCATGGAAAGCTATGCCGGCGATGGCGACGACGCCCTGCGCGGCCGCGACGGTCCGTTGCGCGTCACCAACCCCGAGCCGCGCGACCCGCTGTTCGCGACAATCATCCAGGCGGCGGCGCAGGTCGGCATCCGCCACAACCCGGACTACAACGGTGCAAGCCAGGAAGGCATCGCGATGAGCCAGGCGACGATTGCCGGCGGTCGCCGCATGAGCACGGCGCGCTGCTATCTCGACCCGGTCCGCAACCGCCGGAACCTGCATATCGCGACGGAGGCTTTGACCGAGCGGCTGGTGCTCGACGGGAAGCGCTGCACCGGGGTCCGCTATTCCGTCGCCGGCGAGGCGCGCGAGGCTCGGGCGGGGCGCGAGGTCGTGGTCAGCGCCGGCGCGTTCAACTCGCCGCAATTGCTGGAGCTGTCCGGCATCGGCCAGCCTGAGCGACTGCGCAAGCTCGGCATCGAGGTGCGCCACGAGCTGCCGGGCGTCGGCGAGAACCTGCGCGACCATTACGTGCCGCGCACCCGCTGGCGGGTCGGCAAAAAGGGCGTCACTTTCAACGATCGCGGGCGCGGCCTCGGCCTGGCGCACCAGGCGCTGCGCTATGCGCTGTTCCGGCAGGGCATGCTGGCGATGACGGGCGCCCCGCTGCGCGCGTTCGTCCGCTCGCGCGAGGGGCTGGAGGCACCGGACCTGATGCTGGGGTGGATCCCGATGCTGATGAACCCCAGCCCGCGCGGCCCGCGGCTATCGCGACAGTCGGGTCTCACTCTTTATGCCCACGCGATGCGCCCGGAGAGCAGGGGACACGTTCACATTACCGCGGCCGATGCGCGCCGGCCGCCGGCGATCAACTTCAATTTTCTGTCGTCGCCACCGGACGCGGAGCTGACGGTGCGCGCGGTCCGCATCGCCCGCGCGATCATGACCGCGCCCGCCATGACCCCCTTTCAGATGACCGAAGCTGCGCCGGGCGCCGATCGGACCAGCGATGACGAAATCCTCGACTGGGTGAAGCAGGCGGCAGAAACCACCTACCACCCGGTCGGGACTTGCAAGATGGGCTCCGACCCGATGGCCGTCGTCGACGACCAGCTTCGCGTCCATGGCATTGCGGGCCTGCGGGTCGCCGACGCCTCGATCATGCCGACGCTGACCTCGGGCAATACCAATGCACCGTCGATCATGATCGGTGAAAAGGCGGCAGACATGGTGCTGAATGCCGCGACCTGAGCCTATTCATTGCCTTGCGAAATAAATCCCCAATACCTGATCACGAAAGCTCGGAATTGATTTGAGGGCGGAATCAAATTCGGCTTTTTCGAGCGTAAAAACCATGCCGTCCTCGATCCCGGTGATGGTCGCGTTGCGCGGTTCGTTAGTGATCAAGGCGCGCTCGCCGAAGATGTCGCCGGCCTGCAACACCGCGAGGCGATGGTCCGGCCCGGCCCGCTGTGTCGTTACCGCAACCGCGCCCGCGCTCAACAGATAAAACCGGTCGCCGGGCTCGCCTTCGCGGACCAGTTCTTCGCCGGCTCGAAACCGCCGCGACTTCATCTTTTCCGCAACCTGGCTGAGTTCGACCGTCCCGAGGTTCTGGAACAGGCTCATCGGGCGCAGCATTTCGCAGATCAGCACCGCGTCCCGGACCACGACATCCGAGACGATCCTGCCGTCTACCATGTTCACGATGCGGTCGGCGGCGTCGAGAATGCGGGCGTCGTGGGTGACCATCAGGATCGTGCTGCGATGTTCGTGCGTCATTTCCTTCAATAGGTCGATGACGATGTCGCTCGCCTCCTTGTCGAGGGCGGCGGTCGGCTCATCGGCCAGGATCAGCCTGGGCCGGTTCACCAGTGCGCGGGCGATGGCGACACGCTGGCGCTGGCCGCCGGAGAGGGCTTGCGGCAGGTAGCCGATCCGGTGACCGAGACCAAGGCGGCCAAGGATTTCGCGGCCGCGCGCTGGCATCTCGCCAACCGGACAATCCGACAACTGCATCGCCATCCTGACATTTTCATACGCGGTCAGCGACTCGAACAAATTGTGCATCTGGAAGATGAAGCCGATGTTTTGGCGCAGTCCGAGCAGCGCCTCGCGACCAAGCTCGGCGACCCGGTAACCCAATACCTCTAGATCGCCCTCCTGCACCGTGCGCAGGCCGCCAATCAGCGTCAACAGCGTCGTCTTTCCGGATCCCGATGGGCCGGTCATGATGACGAGTTGGCCGGCGCCAATCTCCAGATTGTTGTCGAACAGCACCTGGTTTCGCGCCGAGCCATCGCCGAAATAGTGATTGAGCGAGCGGGCATGGACGACAA
>DASYUS010000605.1:0-1738 GCA_036000945.1 Allostellaceae bacterium | reverse complement strand
GCGCCTGAACCGGCCGTGGCCGGACCGCTCACGGAGTGGCTGAAGCGCCTTCGACGCTCCCTTGTTGTCCGCCTGGCCGTCCTTGTCGTGATTTTCGCCGCGGTGCCCGCGGTGCTCTACGGTCAATTTCAGGCTGCCGATGAAGAGCGGCAGACCCTGATTCTGACGGCGATCCGCGAAAAAGGGCAGGTGATCAGCAAGGCGCTCGAGCCCCTGCTGCAACGCGCGGACAGCATCCCCTATTTCCGCCTGGGCGAGGAATTGGCGCAGTTCCAGACCGGAACGGTGAGTCTCAAGCTGTTGTTCCGGCGCGCCGGCACGCCCGAAACCGGCTTTTTCTACGTCGCCTCGGCGCCTGCCGTGACCACCGATGCGCTGGAGGTGGAGCGACGCCAGCTCATCGACGCCGGCATCCTGGATCGGCTCGGCGGCAGCTGCGACGGCAATCTGCCGCTGGCGATGCGGGTCGAACTGCCGCGCGGCCGCACCGAGCTGCTGACCTCGATCTCGCCGGTGCGGACCAGCGGCGGCTGCTGGGCGCTGGTGATCTCAAGCCTGCTCGACGAGCTGGGGGACCGCCCGCTCGGCCAGCCCTATTGGCGCTCGCCCGAAGTCCAGATCGCCGCGGCCATCTACCTCGCGCTCGCCGCCATCGTGCTGCTGGTTTTCTTCGATCTCTGGCAGAGCCTGGTTCGCTTTGGCGGTATGGCCCGCGCGATACGCCGCCAGCAGAGCGCCGGCCGCTTCGCCGAACGCAACGACATCCCGGAGCTGCAGGCTGTCGCCGCCGAGTTCGACAGCATGGTCGACACGCTGCGCGAATCGGCCGGAGCGCTGCGCCGGGCCGCCGAGGACACGGCGCACGCCTTCAAGACGCCGATCGGCGTCGTCCGGCAGGCGATCGAGCCGTTGCGCAAGCGGGTCAGCGACGGCGACGAGCGCGGCGCGCAATCGATCGAGGCGATCGAGACGGCGCTCGACCGGCTGGACGGGCTGGTCACCGCCTCCCGCCGTCTCGATCGGGCGGCGGCCGATCTTCTCGATCCGCCGCACGATCGTATCGACATGTCGTCGCTGCTGAAGACGCTGGTCGAAAACTACCGCGGCGCGATTGCGAATCCGGGCCCGGTGCTCCGCCCGGATATCGACAGCGGCATTCTGGTCATCGGGGGCAGCGAGCTCCTGGAAACGGTGGCGGAGAACCTGATCGACAACGCGTTGAGCTTCACGCCGCCCGGGCGCCAGGTTCGTGTCGCTCTGCGGCGCCAGCGCGCGGCGGCCATCCTGACGGTGGACGACGAAGGTCCCGGCGTGGCGCCGGACAAGCTCAACCTGATCTTCGATCGCTATTATTCCGACCGCAGCCAGGCGCCCGGCGGACCCGTCAAGCCGGGGGCCGGCAATTTCGGCGTCGGGCTGTGGATCGTGCGGCGCAACGTCGAAGCGATGGGCGGGAAGGTCCGTGCCGCCAACCGGCCGGGTGGCGGCCTGCGGATGGAAGTCGAGCTGCGAATAGCGTAGGCGGCGTGTCTAACGGCTGGTGATCTTGATCTCGATGCGGCGGTTGCGCCGCCAGCCGATTTCATCGTCGCGGCTGTCGAGCGGCTGGAACTCACCGAACCCGGCGGCAACCAGACGCTCGGCCGGGATGCCGCGGCTGGAGAGGAACTTGACCACCGAGACAGCGCGCGCGGTGGACAGCTCCCAGTTCGAGGGGAAGAGCGCGGTGGAGATCGGG
>DASYUS010000604.1:0-3350 GCA_036000945.1 Allostellaceae bacterium | reverse complement strand
TAGCCGACCAGCGCGTCGTCGAGCGTGATCCCGGCCAGCGCCGCCACCGCCCCGAACACCGCGGCGTGGCAGACCGCGTCCGTGCCCCCCTCACCCTGTCCCTCTCCCCGCAAGCGGGGAGAGGGACCGCTGGATGAAGCCTTTCCCATCTTCTCCCTCTCCCCGCTTGCGGGGAGAGGGCCGGGGTGAGGGGCGGCCCATGCCTCGACAAATGCTTCGGGCCAGGCGGCAAGACAGGTCGCGAGGAAGGCCGCGCCCTGTTGCGCGCTTTCGAGCGCCAGCTCGGCAGTCGCACGGTAGGCGATGCCGCGCCTGTTGGCGTCGTCGAGCGCGGTGACGTCCCCGTTCTGCGCCGCGCGGTAGGCCGCACGCAAAATGTCGGCATCGACCCGCCCGCTACCCTGCGCCACCGCCGCCTCGATCCAGCCTTCGAGGCTCGCCCGGTCGTGCACCGTACCTGCGGCGGCAGCGGCCTCGAGCCCGTGCGAATAGCTGAACGCCCCGATCGGAAACCCCGGTGACAGCCAGGCCAAGAGCCGGTAGAGGCCGGGGCGGCCCGGCGCCTCGGCGGCCTCAGCTTTCGGGGTCATGGCTGTGCGCGGCGCCGACGTAAGCGCCGATTTCCGGGTCGAACGGGGCGTCGAGCCGGGTGATGCGGCCGCCCAGCCCCTCGACCATCTGGGCGATGACGTGATCGGCCCGGATGCGCAGCTTTCCCTCCAGCGCCTGCAGCGGCAGGTGCCGGTTGCCGATATGCCAGGCGATGCGCAGCAGGTCGGCCGGCGTGTCGGCTTCGATCTCGATGACCGGCTCCGGCGCCGAGCGCACCCGGATATAGCCGCCATCGTCAAGCTCCAGCCCGTCGCCGTCAGAGAGGCGCTGAGCGCGCGCCAGATCGAGCAGAAACGGCGTCCCCGAATCGGCGACGATGCGGATGCGGCGGCGGTGGCGGTCGTGAAACTGCAAGGTCACCCCGTCGATTGCGGCCTCGTCTGGCCAATGCCCACGGGTATGAACGCTAATCGCCCGCCGCATGATTCGCCCTTATTCACAATGAGACAGTGAGACAGTGAGAATGTTTGAACCCGAAACGGAATTCCTCCCTCACTGTCTCATTGTCTCATTGTGAAAATTCAATACAGAAAATAGCGCTGCGCCAGCGGCAGCACCGTCGCCGGCTCGCAGGTCAAGTGGACGCCGTCGGCGCGCACGTCGTAGGTCTCCGGGTCGACCTCGATATGGGGGGTCGCGCTGTTGTGCACCATGCAGCTCTTGTCGACGGCGCGGATACCGCGCGCCGGCAGGATCATCCGCCCGAGGCCGAGGCGCTCCGCCACGCCCTGCGCGATCGCGACGGCCGGCAGAAACGTCGCCACCGAGGCCTGCAAGGCGCGGCCGAAGGCGCCGAACATCGGCCGGTAATGCACCGGCTGCGGCGTCGGGATCGAGGCGTTGGGGTCGCCCATCAGCGCGGCCGCAATCGTCCCAGCCTTCAGCACGAGGTCGGGCTTCACCCCAAAAAACGCCGGCGACCACAGGACGAGATCGGCCAGCCGGCCGACCGCGACCGCGCCGACATGCTCGGCGATCCCATGCGTCAATGCCGGGTTGATCGTGTATTTGGCGATGTAGCGCTTCGCCCGGAAATTGTCGTTGCGCTCATTGTCCTCCGGCAGCGGCCCGCGCTGGCGCTTCATCTTGTCGGCGGTCTGCCAGGTGCGGATGACGACTTCGCCGACCCGGCCCATCGCCTGGCTGTCCGACGACATCATGCTGAAGGCGCCGAGGTCGTGCAGGATGTCCTCGGCGGCGATCGTCTCGCGCCGGATGCGCGACTCTGCAAAGGCGACATCCTCGGGGATGCGCGGGTCGAGATGGTGGCACACCATCAGCATGTCGAGATGCTCGTCGATGGTGTTGACGGTGTAGGGCCGCGTCGGGTTGGTCGACGACGGCAGCACGTTCGAGAGGCCGCACAATTTGATGATGTCGGGGGCATGCCCGCCGCCCGCCCCTTCGGTGTGGAAGGCATGGATGTTGCGTCCCTTGAACGCGGCGATCGTGTCCTCGACAAAGCCGCTTTCGTTCAAGGTGTCGCTGTGGATCGCGACCTGGATGTCGAGCTGTTCGGCGACCGAGAGGCAGCAATCGATCGCCGCCGGCGTCGTCCCCCAATCCTCGTGCAGCTTGAGGCCACAGGCCCCGGCCTCGACCATCTCGACGAGCGCCTGCGGCTCCGACGCGTTGCCCTTGCCGAAAAAGCCGAGATTGACCGGCAGCCCCTCGGCGGCCTGCAGCATTCGCGCGAGGTGCCACGGCCCCGGCGTACAGGTCGTCGCGGCAGTCCCGGCGGCCGGCCCGGTGCCGCCGCCGAGCATCGTCGTGACGCCGCTGTAAAGCGCCTCCTCGCAGAGCTGCGGGCAGATGAAGTGGATGTGGCTGTCGATGCCGCCGGCCGTGACGATCCGGCCCTCGCCGGCGATCGCCTCGGTGCCCGGGCCGATGACGATGTCGACCCCGGGCTGAATGTCGGGGTTGCCGGCCTTGCCGATCGCGGCGATGCGGCCGCCCCGGATGCCGATATCGGCCTTGTAGATGCCGGAATGGTCGAGAATGACGGCGTTGGTGATGACGGTATCGACCGCGCCCTCGGCGCGCGAGCGCTGCGACTGCCCCATCCCGTCGCGGATCACCTTGCCGCCGCCGAACTTCACCTCCTCACCGTAAACCGTGCGGTCCTCCTCAATCTCGATGACGATCTCGGTGTCGGCGAGCCGCAGCCGATCGCCGACCGTCGGCCCGAACATCGCGGCATAAGCCGGGCGTGAGAGCCGAGTGGCCATGTTAAGCCCCTCTCCCGCACTGCGGGAGGGGCCTATCGCGCAGCGATGGGAGGGTGAGGGCGAGATCGGCTGGCGCTCCGGAACCGGCCCTCTCACCCCAACCCTCTCCGCCAATGGGGGAGAGGGGGATATTTGGCGAGATGTATTTCATAGCTGTCCGTTGATCTTGCCGTTAAAGCCGACGACGCGCCGCGCCCCACCATAGGCGACGAGCCGCACTTCGCGGCTCTGGCCCGGCTCGAAGCGGGTCGCCGTGCCGGAAGGGATGTCGAGGCGGCAGCCGCGCGCCTGCTCGCGGTCGAACCGCAGCGCCGCGTTGGTTTCGTAGAAATGATAATGCGAGCCGACCTGGATCGGCCGGTCGCCGGTATTGGCGACGACGAGCGTCACCGTTGGCCACCCGGCATTCAGCTCGATCTCGCCATCGGCGGGGAAAAGCTCACCGGGGATCATGACCCGTACCTCGACAGCCCCCCGCCCTGTCCCTCTCCCCGCCCGCGGGGAGAG
>DASYUS010000603.1:0-3724 GCA_036000945.1 Allostellaceae bacterium | reverse complement strand
GGGCGCGGGTGAGCGGCACCGCATCGCGCTCGCGCTCGATCGTCAGGACCGGGATGACCGTGGTGCCGCGAAACAGGGCATGCATGCTGGGATCCTCCTGCCGAGGAGGCATTGGCGTAGCTTATGCCAATCCGAGCCCGTGCGATAGCAGATATGGGCCAATGCCGGCAATCAGCCACAAATTGTAGCGTCCTCCCGCCACACGGGCCTTGTTCCGCCGAATCGGTCCGCGCCGGATCACCGTTTCGCGCCGAGCGCCTGTATCTTCCACAACTCCCAGGCGCGCCCGACGACGCGGGCATTGGTCGCGGTCGCGTTGGCCGCCTCCTCGTCGTTGAGAAAGGCGACCCGGCCCTGCCCGAGCCGCAGCGCCTCGATTTCGAGGCGGGCGTTGACCTCGGTATAGATTGCCCGGAACACGACTTCGCGGACCGAGGCGGCGACCACGACATCGCCGTGGCCGCGCATCAGTGCCACTGGCGCCCGATCGAGGCGGCGCGCCAGGGCGGCGCCGAGCGCCGGGGTGCGGATCAGCATGTCGGTCGCCGGACCGCCCGTCTCGCGGATCTCGAAGACCGGCGTCCCCAGCGCGAGAAACGAGCTGAGGTGGAAGATCGGGCGCAGCGCGACATCGGTGACGCCGAACGGGATCACTGCCGGCGAGTGGCTGTGGACGACCGCCTGAACTTGCGGATGGGCCTTGTAGATCTCGCTGTGGATAAAGCGTTCGAGGTAGACCGTGCGGCCCTGCGGATCGACCGCCTCGCCGTCGCGGTCGAACTCCATGATGTCCGCCGCTTCGACCAGCCCCGGCGCCATGCTGCGCGCCAATAGGAAATGCTCGGGGCGCTTGTCGTGGCGCGCGCTGACATGGCCGAAGCCGTCGACGACGCCCTGGTCATAGAGGATGCGGTTGGCGGCGACGAGATCGTCGATCAATGACGGATCGGCTGGTTGTGTGGTGATCATGACGAGCCTGCAACGAGAATGGATGGCCTAGCATGGCGCGCCCCAAACGATGTTGTCGAGCGAACTCCTGCCGAGCGGCGACCGATTGACAGACGCTGCCCGCGGGGGATTTGATCGGCCGCGACGGCAGGCGGCACAGCGGAGGCGGCTTCTATGGAAATGCGCAGATTCGGCCGGACTGGCCTCGAATTGTCGGTGCTCGGCTTCGGCTGCGGCGCGGTCGGCGGGCTGATGATCAACGGCGCCGCCGCCGACCAGGAACGCGCGGTGGCGCGGGCGCTGGAGCTCGGCATCAACTATTTCGACAACGCGCAGATGTATGGCAACGGTCAGTCCGAGATCAATCTCGGCAAGGTCTTGAAGACGCTGAAGCCGGATTGCTATGTCGGCACCAAGGTGCGCCTGCCGCCGATCGAGCGCGGCCAGATCGGCGCCGCGATTACCGCCGCGCTCGAGGCGAGCCTGAAGCGCCTGCAGCGCGACTCGGTCGACCTCTACCAGTTTCACAACGCCATCGTCGGGACGACAACGGGCGCCAGTTTTTCCGCCGACACCGTGCTCGACGAGGTCGTGCCGGCCTTCGAGCGGCTGCGCGCGCAAGGCAAGTTCCGCTTTTTCGGCATCACCGCCAACGGCGAGACCGCCGCGCTGCTCCGCGTCATCGACGCGCGCGCCGTCGACAGCGCGCAGGCCAGCTACAACCTCTTGAACCCGAGCCCCGCGGCGCCGCTGCCGGCCGGTTATCCGGCGCAGGATTACGGCAACCTCTTGGAGCACGCCCACGCCGCCGATGTCGGGATCATCAACATCCGGGTGCTGGCGGCCGGCGCGCTGAGCGGCACCGAGGAGCGCCATCCGCTGGGGTCGCCGCCGCCGGCGCCGATCGGCTCCGGAGCCGATTACCGCCGCGATGTCGAGCGCGCCCGCCGCTTCCTGCCGCTGGTCGGCGAGGGCCATGCCGACAGCCTGATCGAGGCCTCGATCCGCTACGTCATCGCGGAGCCGGCGGTATCGACCGTGCTGGTCGGCTATTCGACGATGGAGCACCTCGAATACGCCGCGCGTTCGATCGAAAAAGGCCAGCTGTCGCCGGCCACGCTGGCGCGAATCGCCGAGATCCAGCGCGGCTTTGTCGGCGAGCCGCGGTAATCGCGTCTGGTGCGCGCTGCAAACCCGGCCGCGCGTACTTCGAGACGGCGCTTCGCGCCTCCTCAGGATGACGTAGGTTTATGATGGCATTAAGAAAGAACGTCATCCTGAGGAGCCGGCGCAGCCGGCGTCTCGAAGGACGCACGGCGCTGATCCAGCCTGGCAATGACGGCCTGATCCGATGAACCTCGCTCTGCTGCTGTTCGACGTGGCGCGCCGGCTGCCGGAGCGACCGGCGGTCAGCGGCGCGGCGCATTCGTGGAATTACGGCGAGTTGGCCCTGCGCGTGGCGCGCCTCGCCGGCGGGCTGCGGGCCCGCGGCCTTGTGCCGGGCGACCGGGTGCTGCTGTCGCTGGAAAATTGCGGCGAGTTTGTCGAGCTGTTGTTCGGCTGCTGGGCGGCGGGGCTGTGCGCGGTGCCGGCCAATGCCCGGCTGCACCCGCGCGAGGTCGAGTACATCGCCGAGAACTCGGGCGCTCGCCTCTTGGTCGCGACGCCGGGCCTTGTCGAGGCGCTGGCGCCGCTTGCCGGCTCGGTTGACGCGCTCGATTCGGTGATCGCCACCCAAACAGCGGAATACGACGCGCTGTTTCGGGGTGAGCCGATCCAGCCGGCACCCGGCGCCCCCAGCGACCGCGCCTGGCTGTTCTATACCTCGGGCACGACGGGGCGACCGAAAGGTGCGGTGTTGAGCCATCGCAACCTCCTCTTCATGAGCCATTGCTATTACGCCGACATCGACAGCATCGACGAACGCGACACCCATCTCCTGGCCGCGCCGGTGTCGCACGGCGCCGGGCTCTATGCTCTCCCATTCCTCTTGAAGGGGGCGCACCAAGTGGTGCTGCCGCATTTCGATGTTGCCGACATCCTCGATGTGGTCCGGCGTCACACCCGCGTGTCGATGTTCGCCGCACCGACGATGCTGACCCGGCTCGCCCACGCGCCCGAGGTGCCGAGCGCCGATCTCACCAACCTCAAGACGATCTATTACGGCGGCGGGCCGATGTATGTCGCCGATCTCGAAATGGCGCTGGGCCTCTTGGGGCCACGGCTTTACCAGCTCTACGGTCAGGGCGAGTCGCCGATGACGATCACCGGCCTCGATCAGCGCCAGCACGCCGACAGTGCGCATCCGCGCTGGCGCGACCGGCTCGGCTCGTGCGGCGTGCCGCGCACCGGGGTGCTGGTCCGCGTCGTCGACGATGACGACACTGAATTGCCGCCGGGCGAAGTCGGCGAGGTCGTGACGCGCAGCGACTGTGTCATGGAGGGCTATTGGCAGAACCCGGCGGCCAACGCCGAGACGCTGCGCGGCGGCTGGCTGCATACCGGCGATCTCGGCAGCATCGACGAAGACGGCTTCCTGACGCTGCGCGACCGCTCGAAGGATATGATCATCTCGGGCGGCAGCAACATCTATCCGCGCGAGATCGAGGAGGTGCTGCTGCGCCACCCCGGCCTCGTCGAAGCCGCGGTGGTCGGCCGGCCGCACCCCGATTGGGGCGAGGAGGTCGTCGCGTTTGTCGTGGCTAAAGCGGGAATGGCGGTCGAGAGGGCGGCGCTCGACCGCCTCTGCCTCGACCACATCGCACGGTTCAAACGG
>DASYUS010000602.1:0-3143 GCA_036000945.1 Allostellaceae bacterium | reverse complement strand
TATCTGCTGTGCGCCTATTACCAGGGCGGCGGGGCGGCGGTGCATTCGCTCGGCGCGAACGGCGCGGTCGGCGCGCCGTCCCTCGGCTGGCTGGCCACCGCCACCGGCGCCCACGCGATCCAGACCGACCGCTCCAACCGCTTTGCCTTTGTCCCGCACATCGCGCGGCTCAACGACAACGTGCTGGAGCCGCCGAAGGACAACCCCGGCCCCAACATGATCATGCAGTTCCGCTTCGATGCCGACAGCGGCCGACTGACGCCGAATTCGCCCGATCGGGTCGAGCCGGCGGAACGCGTCGGCCCCCGCCACTTCTGCGTTCACCCGACGCTCGATGTCGTCTATTTCTCCAACGAGCAGGGTTGCAGCGTCACGGCCTACGCGCTCGACCCGGCGGCGGGCACCCTTTCGGCGACGCAGATGATCACGACGCTGCCCGAGGGATTTGCCGCCCGCAACACGTGCTCACAGATTCACCTGACGCCGTCGGGCCGGTTTCTCTATGTCGGCAACCGCGGCGCCAACTGCATTGCCGGGTTCGCCGTCGACCCGGCGAACGGCAAGCTGACAGCGGCGGGGCATGCACCGACCGAGGCGGTCCCGAGCGCCTTCGCGCTCGACCCGGCCGGCCGCTTCCTCTTCGCCGCCGGCACCGCGTCCGGCCGCCTCGCCTCCTACCGCGTCAACAGCGAGACCGGCGCGCTGGTGCCGATGGCGGTTTACGCCGCGGGTCAGCGGCCGGCGGCGGTGCTGGCGGCGCGCCTCGGCAGTTAACTCAACGGTCCTTGAGGCGGGCCGATTTCGCTTCACAACTGAGCTTCATCCAAGCACCGCATTCCCGGCGCAGGCCGGGACCCGCCAATTCGCTGTCGAGCCGGTCCCTGCTTTCGCAGCGAATGCGGTGACTGTGAAACTTCTCGCTAGCCGCGTTCCAGGACGCGGCGCGCGGCCGCTGTCGCGAGCCGCTTGCCAAGCCCGACGCCGGTCATGCGGTGACGCCGCGCCGCCGCCAGCAGTGCGCTCAGCCGCTCGGCCGCCTCGGCGATCGGCAGCCCCTGCGGGCGAATATTGGAGAGGCAGTTGCGCGCCGCGTCAACGGTTCCGGGAGCCGGCTGCCAGGTCACGTACACCCCGAGCGAGTCTGCGGCGCTGAGCCCCGGCCGCTCGCCGATCAGCACGGCGGCAAGATCGGCGCCGAGGATGCCGCCGATCTCGTCGCCGATCGCGACGCGGCCGCCCTCGACAATCGCCACCGGGCCGATATGCAGAGCCGGGTCGAGCCGGGCACGGCAGGCGCGCAACAGCGGCACTGCATGCGCCTGGACCGCGGTGGCCGAAAGCCCGTCGGCGATCACAAAGACAATGTCAACACGACCCGCGGGCCGGGAGGCGAGGCATTCGCGCGACTCGGCGGCGAGCCGCCGCCCGAGATCGGGCCGCCGCAGATAGGTCAGCCGGTCGCCGGCGGCGGAGTGCAGCAGCACCGTTTCGTGTCCATCGGCCTCGACCTCGCGGGCGATGCGGACCGGCTCGAAGACCGCATGCACGGCGTCGCGCGCGCGTGCATGGGCCAGCTGGAAGTCGAGATGCGCCTTGGTCGGAAGCCCGGCGCCGCTGCGGCCAAGGCCGATGCGCGCCGGAGTCGCCTGGCGCAGCGTGGACCAGGAGCTTTCCGGCGAGGAAACCGCGGGCGAGGAATGCGGCGGGCGACCGGGTTCGCTCATGCCAGCGCGGCCAAAGCGCGATACAGCGGCTCGGCCAGTGTGCCGGGATGCCCGGGATCGCTAAGTCTCCCGGCTGAATCGGCGAGCCCCATCCGCTCCAGCCAGGACTCGAATTCCGGCGCCGGCCGCTTCCCTAATACCTGCCGCAGATAGAGCGCATCGTGGAACGAGCTGCTCTGATAGCTCAGCATGACATCGTCGGCGCCGGGCACCCCCATGATGTAGGTGCACCCGGCGACACCGAGCAGCGTCAACAGCGCATCCATGTCGTCCTGGTCGGCCTCGGCGTGGTTGGTGTAGCAGACGTCGCAGCCCATCGGCAGGCCGAGCAGCTTGCCGCAGAAATGATCCTCCAGCCCGGCGCGCATGATTTCCTTGCCGTCAAACAGGTATTCCGGGCCGATGAATCCGACCACGGAATTGACCAGCAGCGGATCGAAGGCGCGCGCAACGGCGTAGGCGCGGGCTTCGAGGGTCTGCTGGTCCACGCCGTGATGCGCGTCGGCCGACAGCGCGCTGCCCTGGCCGGTCTCGAAATACATGACGTTGCTGCCGAGCGTACCGCGGCCGAGCGAGCGCGCCGCCGCGTGCGCCTCGCCGAGCAGCGCGAGGTCGACCCCGAAATGCCGGTTGGCTGCCTCGGTCCCGGCGACCGACTGAAACACCAGGTCGACCGGTGCGCCCCGCTCGATTGCCGCGATCGCGGTCGTCACATGGGCCAGCACGCAACCCTGGCCGGGCAGATCGAGACACTCCCGCAGCCGATCGAGAAACGCGGTCAGTTCGAGGTATTTGTCGAGCGTGTCGGTGGCCGGGTTGATGCCGATGACGGCATCGCCCGAACCCAGCATCAGCCCGTCGAGAATGGCGGCGGCGATGCCGCGAACATCGTCGGTCGGGTGGTTCGGCTGGAGCCGGGTCGACAGTCGTCCGTCGAGCCCGATCGTGTTGCGAAAGCGGGTCACGATCCGGCATTTCGCCGCGACGCTGACCAGATCCTGCAGCCGCATGATCTTCGATACTGCGGCGACGGTTTCCGGGGTAAGCCCGGCGGCGAGGCGGGCGAGGACAGCGCTGTCAGCCGCATCCGACAGCAGCCAGTCGCGGAATTGGCCGACGGTTATCCCGGCAATCGGCGCGAACGCGGCCCGATCATGGCTGTCGACGATGAGGCGCGTGACCTCGTCGATTTCATACGGCACGACCGGGTTCTCGACCAGTTCGTGCAGCGGCAGGTCGGCGAGAGCCCGCTGCGCCGCCACCCGGTCGGTCGCGTCGGCTGCGGCGATGCCGGCGAGAAGATCGCCGGCGCGGCGCGGCGTCGCCCGGGCCAGCAGCGTCTTCACATCGGGAAAGACGTAGCGCGTGCCGCCGATCGTTTCCGCATATCCCACCGACGCGTCCTTTCGCCGATCGAGA
>DASYUS010000601.1:0-4174 GCA_036000945.1 Allostellaceae bacterium | reverse complement strand
CAGTTCGGTGCCGCTGCCGAACGACACCGCGGTGCCGGCATACCCGCTGATCACGCCGCTGTTGACGAGCGTGGCGCCGGCGAATAAGACAACGCCCGGGCCACTGGTGCCGGTAACTATCCCGAAATTGACGATCGATGTAGCAGACGTATTGCCGCCGAAGTTGACGGCGTGGGTGATCCCACTGGCGCCTCTGATGACCCCGGCATTGGTCAATGTGCCGCCGGGATAAAGCAATACCCCGGCGCCGATCGTCCCGGTGCTCGCGTTGCTTACATCATCGGCGGCGACCCTGCCGACGATGATGCCCGAATTGCTGAGAGTGACATTGTCTCTGCGCAAATCACCGGTAATCAGTCCGGCGTTCATCACCGTATTGCTGCTGCCATACAGCTGCAGACTGAAGTAAGCATCAATTGTGCCGTAGTTGACGATCTTGTTGGTGCCGGAGAGGATCCTAATATATCGACTGCCGCCGATCAGGCCATAATTTACTATCGTATTGCTGCCGGCACCGGTCAGATACATGGTTCTTGAACCGCCGGCGATCGTGCCGAAATTGATCAGCGTGCCGGCGTTGCTGGCGATCCTGATCCCACCCGAAATCAAGCCGCCGGACACCCCACTCTGACCGTTGACAATGACCCCGCCCGCGGTCAGCTTGATCCCGTAATCCGAGGACGAGCTTACCGTCCCCCGGTTGAAAATCGTCCAGAAATACCCCGACGTACCGAGAATCCCGACACCGCTCGTCACCGACACCAACCCGCTCGACGCCACCGTAAACGGGTTTTTCAGGTCGTAATCCGGCGCCTTCAGCACGACGGTGCTGTAATACGTGCCGGTGGCCGTGGTGCCGGCATTAACGACAGAGGCGTCGCTTTGCAGCGCCACGCCGGGCTCGCCGGTGCCGGCAATCACACTGGAGCCGATCGTCCAGTAACTGCCGACCGTGGCAACCCCGGCGGCCGCGACCCTGATATTGGAGCCGCTGACCACCCCGCCCGCCGACCCGCTCTGGCCGCTAACGACAACACCCGCCGTCCCCGATGCAAGGTCGATCCCGTTCCCCCCCGACGAGGCAACGCTCCCCCGGTTGAAGACCGTCCACCGGTGGTCTCCCCGCCCCAGGGTCCCGGCACCGTCCGACACCGAGATCAGGCCCGCCGTCCCCACCGTGAACGGGTTCTGCGTCGCGTAATTCGTCAAATACACCGTGTGGTCATACGTGCCGGCCATGGGTCCCCCCTCGGGAGCGCTTCTCGCGAATTGGCGAGGCGCTTTTCGCTTTTGTTTTATAGACTCCTGACAGAGTCCTGCACCCGGATATTCATGCTTAATCGCGAGTTTGGCGAGAACGCCCGCGCCGGGATTACCGGCAATGCTCAGCGGCGGCGCCGCAGCGCCAGGGTGAGGCCGAGGATCAGCAGCGCCAGGAAGATCCAGTCGTCGGCGGCGGCGTAGAGGGTCGCGGCGGCGGGGGCGGGGAGGGCGATGTCGGCGTAGGTGATGTCGTTGTGCCCGGTGCGGGCGACGATGCGGCCCATGGGATCGACGACGCCGCTGATGCCGTTGTTGGCGACGCGGACCAGCGGCAGGCCTTCCTCGATCGCGCGGGTGCGGGCGATCGCGAAATGCTGGTAGGGCCCCGAGCTGCGGCCGTACCAGGCGTCGTTGGTGACGTTGAGGATCCAGGACGGGCGCACCTTCTGGTCGACGACCGCGCCGGGGAAGATCGCCTCGTAGCAGACATCCGGCGAAAACGGCGGCAGCCCCGCGAGCGCAATCGTCTGCGGGCCGGGACCAGTGCTCAGGTCGATGCTGCCGGGGACGATCTTCTTGACCGGCAGAACGCCGGCGAGCGGCACGTATTCGCCGAACGGCACGAGATGCGCCTTGTCGTAACGGGCGCGGATAGCGCCGTTGGCGTCGATCGCCTCGACGCTGTTCCAGATGCGGTTCACGCGGTCGGGCGGCGGGTTGGCGCGCAGGGCGCCAGCGATGACATAGCCATTTTTCGGCGCGAGGGCCGCGATGGCGGTGCGGTGCGCGGCGTCGCGCTCGAGGAGGAACGGGGTCGCCGCCTCCGGCCACAGCACCGCGGCGAGCTTGTGCTCGGCGGGGGCGCCGCTCAGCTCGACGAGGCGGCGGAAATTGGCCTCGGCCGCCGCCGGGTCCCATTTCAGCGACTGGGGGATCGACGGCTGGACGAGGCGCAGCCAGATCGGCGAAGGATCGGGCGGCATCATCGCGAGCCTGAGCGCACCGGCCGCCGCCGTGACGACAACGAGGAGCGCGGCGGCCACTGCCGGCGCCGCCCGCTGCCACCGGCTCATCGGCGCGAGCGAGGCCGTCCCCAACAGCGCCGGCAGCGCGGCGGCCAGCACCGTTACGAAAGTGAGCCCGTATATCCCGACCCAGGCGACGCTCTGCAACACCGCAAGCGCGCCCGGGAAGCCGCCCGACCAGGCGTAGCCGACGAGGTTCCACGGCAGCCCGGTCAGGAAATGCCCGCGCGCCCATTCGGCCGCGCTCCACGCGACGGCGAAGAGGCAGACCCGCGCACCGGGCGAGAGGCGCAGGCGCTGTGCCGCCAAACCGGTCAGCCCGAGCGCCGCGGCCGCATAGAAGGCGAGGAACGCCGGCAATCCGACGATCGCAAACGGTAAGGCCCACCAGTATTGGGCAATATCGACAAACAGCGCCGCCGCGATCCAGTAGAGGCCGGCAATAAAAAAGCCGAGCCCGAAGACATAGCCGAGCCGCGCCGACGCCCACGGCCCGGCGCTGCCCTCGTCGAGCCAGAGCAGGCCGGCGAAGGCGACGACGACTAGTGGGGTCAGGTCGAACGGCGGCAACGCGCCGGCGAGCAGCGCGCCGAGCACGAAAGCCAGCCCATAGCGCTGCCACCCCGCCAGCCCGGCCAGCTCCTGGGCGAGGCGGCACAGCGGTGTCGCGATCCGGGCATCGGGACGCACCCGCAAGGCCCGGCTCTCAGGCACTCGCCACCCCCTTGCCGCCGGCGGTGCCCGGCAGGCCGCGCACGCGCAGCCGCTTCACCCGTCGCGGGTCGGCATCGAGCACCTCGAATTCGATCCCGTCCGGGTGACGGATGACCTCGCCGCGCTTCGGCACCCGCCCGGCCAGCGTGAAGACGAGGCCGCCCAGCGTATCGACCTCCTCGTCGCCATCGGGGCGCAGGCGGGAGCCGTGGTGTTCCTCGAGCGCCTCGATCGACAGGCGCGCATCGGCGATGATGCTGCCGTCCGGCCGCTCGATCAGCGTCGGCGCCTCGGCGACATCGTGCTCGTCCTCGATCTCGCCGACGATCTCCTCGATCAAATCCTCGATCGTCACCAGCCCGTCGATGCCGCCGAACTCGTCGACGACCATCGCAATGTGCGTGCGCGCCTGGCGCATCTGCACCAGAAGATCGAGGATCGGCACCGAAGGGGCGACATAGAGGACCTTGCGCAGCAGGCGCGACAGCTTGCCCGGGCGGCGGTCGGCGACCGGCGCCAGCACGTCCTTGACATGGACAAAGCCGATCACGTCGTCGAGCGTCTCGCGATAGACCGGCACGCGCGAGTGGCCCTGTTCGACCATACATCTGACGATCTCGGAAAACGGCTGATCGACGTCGAGAGCGACGATGTCGACGCGCGGCACCATGACGTCGGCCGCGTTGCGGTCGCGCACCTTGAGGATGTTGCCGATCAGAAACCGCTCCTGCGGGGCGATCGGTGTGACGCTTTCAAGCGCGGCGACCGCGATCAGCGCGTCGGTCGTCTCGCGCGGCCCATGCCGCTCCCGCGGCCGGCGCAACAGGCGCAGCAGGGTGCGCAGGCGCGCCAGCGATCCTCCGCCATTCCCGGGATCCCCGGGTTTACTGTGCTCAGGCTCGCCGTCGCCAGCGGACGGCTCGGTATCGCTCATCGATCGGGGCGGTCCGGGTTTGCCTCTTCACATGGTATCACGATACGGGTCCGGCACCCCCAATCCCCGCAATATCTCCTTCTCGCGCGCTTCCATCGCCGCCGCCTCTCCGGCGCTCCCGTGGTCGAAGCCGAGCAGATGCAGCACGCCGTGCACGACAAGGTGCGCGAGATGGTCGGCGAGCGGCTTGTTCTGTTCGACCGCCTCGCGCGCCACCGTCTCGAAAGCGAGGACGACA
>DASYUS010000600.1:0-2736 GCA_036000945.1 Allostellaceae bacterium | reverse complement strand
TTGGCGCCCGGCACCCAGTGGTCCCAGAAGCCGACGGCAAGCTTGCCGGCGGCATGCGCGCCGCGCACGAACGGCGTCGCGAACATCGCCCCGGCGGCCGCAGCGGTCTGCAGCAGCGTGCGCCGTGTCGTCTGCGCCATTGTCTCCTCCTTCGGCCGGCTTTTGGCGGTTCGGCGAGTGTACGGGATCGGCGGTTCCGCCGCTCGGCTTTTTGCCGATGCAACCGGTGAGGTTGCGGCATTCGGTAAAGCGGCTCGTGAGAGCAGGTCCGTGCTTTCGCAGGGGCGGTAAAAGGGCGGGAGCCGAGGTCGGTCGAACTCCGCGTGGGAATTTTTCGTCGGACGTAAGCGATTTCAACGCCTTGACTGGTGTTCCTATCGTAAAAATTCCCTGTCACCAGGGAATTTGCGCCTACCGGTTCTTCCACTCCGGCTTGCGCCGTTCGGCGAAGGCGCGCGGGCCTTCGATGTAGTCCTGGCTCTGCAGGTTGGCTTCGGCGGCCGTGTAGGTCGCGGTCATCGCGGCTGCGAGCGAGGGCGCATCAAAGCTCTTGTAGACGACTTGCTTCGAGGCGCGGATCGCCATCGGCGAGCATTCGAGGATCTGCGCTGCCCAGCGCCGGGCGGCGGCGAGCGCCTCGCCCAGCGGCACCACCTCGTTGACAAAGCCGAGACGCAGGCCCTCGGCGGCCGAGACGCGCCGGCCGGTCAATATCATGCCAAACGCCGCCTTCTGGCCGATCATCCGCGGCAGGCGGTGGACGCCCGAGCCGGCGATCAGGCCGACGCGCGGCTCGGGCAGCGCGAAGACAGCGTTCTCGGCGGCGACGATGATGTCGCAGGCGAGCGCGGTTTCGAACCCGCCGCCCATCGCCACGCCGTTGACCGCGGCAATCAGCGGCTTGTCGAGGTCGAAGCGGTGGCTGAGGCCGGCAAACCCGGTCGTGGGGCGTGGCCCGCGTCGTCCCGCGGCCTGGACCCTGAGATCGTTGCCGGCCGAGAAGGCGCGCTCGCCGGCGCCGGTGACGATGCCGACCCAGAGGTCGTCGCGCCCGGCAAACTCGTTCCACACCGCGTCGAATTCCCAATGCGCCTCGCTGTGCAGCGCGTTCATCACCTCCGGCCGGTTGATCGTGACGATGCGCACGGGGCCTTCGTCGGCGACGGTGCAGAAACGGTAATCGGGCATGGCAACCTTTCACTGCGGACAGCCAACATTCGCCGATCGCGTCGCCTGGAGCAACGGCGCTTCCCGCTACCCGCCGTGTCATTCCGGGGCGCCGCGCGGCGGCGAACCCGGAATCCATGAACACAGGCCTCTGTGATAATGGATTCCGGACTCCGACCTGCGGTCGGCTCCGGAATGACAATAGGGTGGGTCGTGGAGGGTTGGGGCGCAGCCCCCCAGATGGTATAGGCTCCGCGCCCGGAAGCTCCGGGCGGCCCGGGATCTGGGGAGGAAGTCGGATATGGGGAACGAGATCGTCTTTACCGATTGCGAATTGACCGCCGCCAGGGCCGCCTCGGTCAGCGCCGGCGCGAGCGCATCCTCCGGCGGCGGCTCAGCGTCCTCGGGCGGCCATGCCCATGCGCAGCCGCGCTGGGAGGTCGTCGTCGCTGGCAAGCGCGTCAAGACCGTCGACGTGCACGCGCACTGCATCGTTCCGGACGCCGCCCGGGTCATCAACCACCCGCTCGAGGCGCCGGGCCTCCTGTGGTCGAATGTCGGCGAGCGGCTGGCAGAGATGGACCGCTCGGGCGTCGACTACGAAGCGCTCAGCATCAACCCCTACTGGTACCGCGCCGAGCGCGACGCCGCCGCCGAGCTGATCCGCCTCAACAACGAGGCGCTGGCCGGGTTTTGCGCCGGCCACCCCGACCGCTTCGTCGCCTTCGCGACAGCCGCTTTGCAACACCCCGACCTCGCCGCGCAACAGGTCGAGCACGCGGTGAAGAACCTCGGGTTCCGCGGCGTCGGCGTCGCCGGCAGCTGCGCCGGCGAGGAACTGGCCAACCCCAAATTCCACCCGTTCTGGGCGAAGTGCGAAGAGCTGGGCGTGCTGGTCTTCATGCACCCGCTCGGCACCCGCGAGCTGGAGCCGTCGGGCCGGCTCGCCGGCAGCGGCCTCCTCACCAACACGATCGGCAACCCGCTCGAAACGACGATCGCGCTGTCGCATCTGATCTTCGAGGGGACGCTCGACCGCTTTCCCGGCCTGAAGATCTGCGCCGCGCATGGCGGCGGCTTCCTGCCGTCCTACGCCAACCGCTCGGACGCAGTGATAAAAACCTTCCCCAACCGGGTCGGCCCGCTGCCGAAGATGAAGCCGACCGAATATCTGCGCAACGGCCAGATCCTCGCCGACACGATCATGTTCACCGGCGAGGCGGTGCGGCACCTCATCAACGAGATGGGCGTCGACAACATCGTGCTCGGCACCGACTACCCGTTCCCGTGGAACACCGACCCGGTCGACCACATCCTGTCGATCCCCGACATCACCGACGCTGATAAGATCAAGATCCTCGGCGCCACCGCGGCCCGGCTGCTCGGCATCGCCGAGTAAGCAAATCGGGTTCCCGGCGAAGGCCGGGACCCATGCTTCAACCGTCTCGAACCGCGGAAGCGTGGGTCCCGGCCTGCGCCGGGAACCGGCTTTTCATTTCATTTGCAATGCCCGCCAGATGCGTTCAGGTGTCGCGGCTCCGGTGAAGTCGCCGGCGCCGGCGCGTGAGA
>DASYUS010000599.1:0-4487 GCA_036000945.1 Allostellaceae bacterium | reverse complement strand
GATGCTCGGATGGGTGTCGTTGAGCTGGATCGCCGCCCTCTCCGGCAGGGTGTGCAGCGAGCCGTAGGCGCGGCGATGCCGCTCGACGAGGTCCTGCAGCGAAGCAGTAACGAAGAAATATTCCTGGCGCAGGCGCAGCTCGCGTCCGGCGGTGCTCTCGTCGCTCGGATAGAGGATCTTGGACAGCGCCTCGGCACGCGCCTGTTCGCTCAGCGCCTCGACATGGTCGCCGCGGTTGAAGACATCGAGCCGCAGCGGATCGACGGCGCGCGCCGACCACAGCCGCAGCGCATTCACATGCGCCCCACGCCAGCCGACGACCGGGGTATCGTAGGCCACCGCTTCGATGGTTTCTGCGGGATGCCAGACGAACCGCGTGTGCCCGCCGCGCGCCGCGACGCTTTCAACTCGCCCGCCGTAACCGACGTCGTAGGTGACCTCCGAGCGCTCGAACTCCCACGGATTGGGGAATGACAGCCATTCCTCGGGATATTCCTGCTGCCAGCCGTCGCTAATGATCTGGCGAAAGAGGCCGTGGTCATACCGTATCCCGTAGCCGTAGGCCGGGATGCCGAGGCTGGCCATGCTTTCGAGAAAACAGGCAGCGAGCCGCCCCAATCCGCCATTGCCCAGCGCCGCATCGGGTTCGGCAAAGCGCACCCGCTCGAAATTGACGCCGAGATCGCCCAGCGCCCGATGGACTATGTCGCCGAGCTGTAGGTTGCCGGCGACGTCGTTGAGCAGCCGCCCGATCAGGAACTCGAGGGAGAGGTAGTAGATCCGCTTGCGGCCGCGCGCGAGATTGTCGCGATCGACCTCCAGCCAGCGATGGATGACCCGGTCGCGCAGCGTCAAGGCAACGGCGACATACCAATCGCGATCGGTGGCCCGCGAGGCGTCCTTGCCGACCGCCAGCGTCAGCTTGGCCAGCACCCCCCGCTTGAAATCCTCGATCTCTGCTTCGGACGACGCCGGCCCGGGCAGGGCGGAGCGCCATTGAGCCCGATCGTCGTCGGCTTCGCGCTCGGGACCTACTTCCTCCATCACTCCCCTCAATCGCCGGCAGTCCGCCGCACCCCCTTGGCTACTTGCAAATCGCCACTTGCAAACCGCGCGCCGTACGAACCTAAACATCTATTCAGGAGATTGGTGCCGGCTGTGTGGATCGAACACACGACCTACCGCTTACAAGGCGGTTGCTCTACCGCTGAGCTAAGCCGGCACGCGCGAGGTGATAGCCGAGCCGCGGCGGGGCTTCAATCCCGCGAATCGGTTACCCGGCGGCGGACTGGCGCCGCGCCTTCTGCACCGCGGTGTCGAGCGCGCTGAGAAAGCGCGAGCGGTCGGCCTTGGTCAACGCCGCCGGGCCGCGCTTCTCGACTCCGAGCTCGCGCAAGTGGCGGGCGAGTTCGCGGCCGGCAAGCGCGCTGCCGATATTCTGCTCGGTCCAGGTCCGCCCGTTTGGAGCGACGACGCCGGCGCCGCCGGCGAGGCAGCGCGAGGCGAGCAGAATATCCGAGGTGACGCACACATCGCCGGCGCCGATATGCTCGGCAATCCAGTCGTCGGCGGCGTCGGCCGTGTCGCCGACGAGGATCATCCGGACATTGGGCAAGCCCGGGGGGCGCAGCGGACGCGAACCGTTGGAGACGACAAACACGTCGAGGCGGAGCCGCGTCGCGACGCGGTAGACCTCGTCGCGCACCGGGCAGGCGTCGCCGTCGACGTAGATCGCGGTCAACGGGCGACGACGCGCCGCCTCAGGCGGGCACTGCAGTGCCGATCGGGCAGCTGACGCCGGTGCCGCCGAGACCGCAATAACCGAACGGGTTCTTCGCCAGATATTGCTGGTGGTAGTCCTCGGCGAAATAAAACGGCGGGGCGTCGCGGATCTCGGTGGTGATCGCGCCGAAGCGGGACGCCGCCAGCCGCGCCTGGTAGGCCTCGCGCGAGGTTTCGGCGGCGCGAAGCTGCTCCGGCGAATAGGTGTAGATCGCCGAGCGGTATTGCGTGCCGACATCGTTGCCCTGGCGCATCCCCTGCGTCGGGTCGTGGCTCTCCCAGAAGATTTTCAGGAGCGCCGGATAGCTCGTCACCGCCGGATCGAACACCACGAGGACGACTTCGGTGTGCCCGGTCTGGCCGCTGCACACTTCCTCGTAAGTCGGGTTGAGCGTCGAGCCGCCGGCATAGCCGACCGCCGTCGTCCACACCCCGGGCGCCTCCCAGAATTTGCGCTCGGCGCCCCAGAAGCAGCCCATGCCGAACACCGCCTGTTCGAGCCCCGCCGGGTAGGGCGGTTCGAGCCGACGACCGTTGACGCAATGCTGCTCGGGGACGCGCATCTTGAGGGCGCGGCCGGGGAGGCATTGTTCCGGGGCCGGGATCTCCAGCTTCTTGCGCAACGACCACATCGCGTTCTCCTCGATCCGCTGTCCAGCACGCGGTGAATATAGCAAGGGATGTCACCCCGGCGAAGGCCGGGGCCCACTTTTCCGCCAACGGAGCGGTTGGAACGTGGGTCCCGGCCTTCGCCGGGATAACGCAAAGGTTCAGGCGCCGAGCCAGTCCAGGCTCTCTTCGGACTCAAGGTCCTGCAGGCGCCGGTAGAGCGCGCCGGCGCCGGTCTCGTCGAGCACGCCGCGGGTCAGCCGGGTGAACTTGTCTTCGAGCTCGCCCGCTTCCAGCAGGCCGCTCACCTCGTGGCGCTCGAAGCGGCGCCCATCGGCGAGCGTCACCGTCACCGCGGTGCCATGCCCGCCGGCCGCCTCGGGAACGAGCCTCACCCGCCGGGTCAGCGCGCGGATTGGCGGGTCGGCGAGCGCGCCCGCGTCGTAGCTCTCCGGGTCGCGCGCCTCGCGATAGAGCGCCAGCGCGACGCAGAACGGGATCGAATACTGCGCCAGCATCAAATCAGCCGGCTCGTGGATGTTGTGGCGCTCGATCATGCGCCGGTTACCGGTGATGGTGATCGCCTCGACATTGCCGCCAGCAAACCGGTGCTCCGCCTGGAGGTCGCGTACCGCGCGGACCGCGGCATGCGCGGTCGCATGCACCGGATAGCGTTTCAGCACCGTGCTCAACATGACGTAGTCGCGGCCAAGGCCTCGCGTCAGCTCGGCCTCGTCAAACTCGGTACAGAACACTCGGAGAAAGCCAAATTCGCCCTCGATGACGGTGCGCGGCCCACTGAACCCGGCCTGAGCCAAGCTGGCGGCAAGGACGCCGGCCTCCGAGGCGCGTCCCAGATGCAGCCGCTTCACCATGCCGCCGTCGCCTTTGGCGAATTCGAGGAGGCCGCCGGCGAGCGAGCCGGCGATGCCGATGGCGTTCGTCATCTGCGCCGCGTCGAGGCCGAGCAGATGGCCGCAAGCGACCGCAGCGCCGAACGGCCCGGTGGTGCCGGGCGCGTGGAAACCTCGCGCCTCGTTGGTGTGCCCGGTGGCACGGCCGACGCGAATCATCACTTCGTTGCCGGCAACAAAGCCGGCGATCAGGTCCCTACCGGTCGCGTTGACTCCGGTCTGCTGCGCCACCGCGAGCGCCGGCGGCAGCACCGTCGCGCCGGGATGCGCCCCCGCCCCCGGCCGGGTCAGCGCATCGAGCTCGAAAGCATGCGCCAACGCGCCGTTGGCGAGCGCCGCCGCCGGCGCCTGCACGGCGCTGCCGCGCCCGAGGATGCGGCTCGTCCCGCCGGGCCCGGTGCGCTCGGCGTAGTCGATGACGATCCGGCTCCACGGCAGCGCGCTGCCGCAGATGCAGGCGGCCACCGTGTCGATGATGCAATCCTTCGCCGCCGCGACAACCTCGGGCGGCAGATCCTCATAGCGCAGCGCCGCGGCATAGCGGGCCAGCTGGACGGTTTCCTCGGCCATGGGGGAGCCCCTTTTTAGACGCCGTTAGGGTGGGTGAGCGAAGCGTAACTCACCAGTGGCCGACGTGCACCGGCTGTGGTGGGCTTCGCTGCGCTCTGCCCCACCCTACAAGGTCCGTTGCCGCCCTTGCGCTGCTGTCCCGCGTCCCTATAGTCCGGGGCTCATGCAGGAATACCATTTCGCGCACCGGCATCTGCTCGGCATCGAGGGGCTGAGCCGCGAGGATATCGCGCACCTGCTCGACCTCGCCGACACCTATGTCGAGCTGAGCCGACAAGCCGACAAGAAGACCACCCGGCTGCGCGGCCGCACCCTCATCAACTGCTTTTTCGAGAACTCGACGCGTACCCGCACCTCGTTCGAGGTCGCCGGGAAAAGGCTCGGCGCCGACGTCATCAACATGGCGGTCGCGGCCTCCTCGATGCGCAAGGGCGAGACGCTGATCGACACGGCGATGACCCTCAATGCGATGCACCCCGACGTGCTTGTCGTGCGGCACCCCGAATCGGGCGCGGTGCAACTCCTCTCGGAGAAGGTCGATTGCGCCGTCATCAACGCCGGCGACGGCAGCCACGAGCACCCGACCCAGGCGCTCCTCGACGCGCTGACGAT
>DASYUS010000598.1:0-8509 GCA_036000945.1 Allostellaceae bacterium | reverse complement strand
CCGAGTGGTGCGCGATCTCACCATCTGTGCGCTGCTCCTCGGCTTTCTCGCCATCTCTCCGGTCGCATTCTGGCGAATCCTCGTCGACCGCGTCATGTATTACGGGAGCATGGACACCTATGTGATGATTTGCATTGCGTTCCTGGTGTTGTTAATATTTGAAACGATTTTTGGCCACTTGCGTCGCTATCTTGTTCTCTTTCTTACGACTCGTGTCGACATGAAGATCTGGTCGCACATGTTTAATAAATTATTGAATCTGCCAATCGATTTTTTTGAACGAACACCGACCGGCGAGATCGTGCATGACATGCATGAGATCTATCGGGTCCGTACGTTCTTGACCGGGCAGCTGTTTGGCACGTTGTTGGATTCGTTTGTCATTGTGATCTTTCTGCCGATCATGTTCATGGTCAGCGCGGTCATGACCGCCTGTATCCTGGCGCTGACCTTGTTCGTCTGCATCTGGTTGGTGGCGATGCTGCCGACGATCCGGCGCAAGGTCGGCCTGGCTATGTATGCCGAGACTCAGCGCGGCACTCATCTGGTCGAGGCGATCCACGGCATCCGCGCGATCAAATCGCTGGCGCTCGATGCCCGGCAGCGCCACCAATGGGACGTGCTGATCGCCAAGGTGGCGGAAGCCCGATACGACGAGGGGCGCACGTCAAATCTCGTGCAAACCGTGGTTCACCCGCCGCAGATGCTGATGACGACCGGGGTCATCGCCATCGCGGTCTATCTCTCGCTCGTCAACAAAGACCCGATGTATCTGGGCGCGATCTTCGCCTTCATGATCATGACCCAAAGGGTGGTCAGGCCGGTGATCGAGGCCGCGCAGTCGATCGTCCAGATTGATGAAGCCCGCTCCGCGATAGCGCTTGCCGCCAGGATCATGAACCTGCCGCCGGAGGCGGGCCGCTCGGGCCGGGGCATCCGCACCCCGCTTGTCGGTCGGATCGACTTCAACGAGGTGACGTTCCGCTATGCCGGCGCCAACGCACCGGCGCTCGATCGCGTCAGCTTCGCCATTCCCGAAGGCACCGTTTTCGGCATCGTCGGGCGCAGCGGATCGGGGAAAACGACGGTAACCCGCCTGCTGCAAGGGCTGCACAGCGACTATCAGGGGCTGATCAAGATCGACGGCAACGATCTGCGCGAGATCGATATCGATCATCTGCGGTCGAGCATCGGCGTCGTGCTGCAGGAGAATTTTCTGTTCCGCGGCACGATCCGCGATACGATCGCCGCGGCCAAGCCCGATGCGACGTTCGAAGACATCGTGCAGGCGGCCCGGCTCGCCGGCGCCGAGGAATTCATCGAGCGCCTGCCGGCCGGATATGAGACGTTCATTCAGGAGGGATCGAGCAACCTGTCGGGCGGCCAGCGCCAGCGGCTGGCGATCGCCCGGGCGCTGATGGGCAATCCGCGCATTCTGATGCTCGACGAAGCGACCAGCGCGCTCGACGCCGACAGCGAGGCGATCGTCAATGCAAACCTGCTGCGCATCGCTCAGGGGCGGACCCTGATCGTCATCTCGCACCGCCTCTCCACGCTGGTGGCGGCGGATTCGATCGTCGTGCTCGAACGCGGCGCGGTCTACGACATCGGCACGCACGAGCAGCTGCTCGAGCGCTGCGACATCTACGCCGGGCTATGGCATTTGCAGCACCGGCATCTCCACACCAGGCCTGCATCGCATGAGATCATTCCGCTCCGCCCCACTGCCGCGCAGTAACGCCTCGCCCGACAAGATCGTCCGCCTGTTTCAATCGGAAACCGGGGAGATCCTCGAGGCGCCGGAACCGTTTGGCGTGCGCTCGATGGTGTACGTCCTCTCGGCGTTCCTCGTCGCCTTGGCGGTGCTCTCGCTGGTGACGCGGCTCGATCGCGTGGTAACGAGCGTCACCGGCAAGATCGTCACCACCCAACCGACGATCGTGGTCCAAGCGCTCGATCCCTCGATCATCAAGACGATAGAGGTGCGCGAAGGCGAGCGCGTCAAGGCCGGCGCGCTGCTGGCGACGCTCGACCCGACCTTCGCCGCGGCCGACGTCGATGCCCTCAGGCTGCAGATTGCCGGCCTCGATGCGCAAGTTGCCCGCTGCGAGGCCGAGCTCGCCGGGCGCCCCTACGAGCCACCGGCGAGCCCCGACCCGACAGTCGCCCGATATGGCGAGGTGCAGAAAGTCTATTACCAGCAGCGCAAGGCGCAATTCGACGCGCAGGTGCGCGCCTACGACGAGCAGATCGGGCAGTACACGGCGACCATCGCCAAGCTGCAAAACAACGAGGCCCGCTATACCGACCGCACCAAGCTCGCCCAGGAAGTCGAGCAGATGCGGGCGACGCTTGCCGCGGCCCAGGTCGGCAGCCGGCTCAACCTGCTGGCCGCAACCGACCAGAAGACCGAGCTCTTGCGCAATCTCGAATTCGACCACAACAGCCTCGTCGAGAGCCAGCATCAGCGCCAAGCGACGATCGCCACGCGCGCCGCCTTCGTCCAGCAGTGGCTCGGCCAGGCGAGCCAGGAGCTGGTCACCGCCCGCAACCAGCGCGACACGGCGTGGCAGGGGTTCGAAAAAGCAACCAAACGCAAAGACCTCGTGCGCCTGGTCGCGCCCGAGGATGCGATGGTGCTGAAAATGGCCAAGCTGTCGGTCGGATCGGTGTTGAACATCGCCGAACCGCTGCTCTATCTGGCGCCGCTGCGCTCGCCGGTCGAGGTCGAGGCGCATTATTTGTCGCGCGACGTCGGGTTCATTCGGCCCGGCGACTCGGTCAAGCTGAAGTTCGACGCCTACAATTACTTCGAGCACGGGACGGCCGAGGGAACCGTGCGCTGGGTCAGCGAAGGGGCCTTCACCGTCGACGACAACAACCAACCGACGCCGCCCTACTACAAGGTTCGGATCGCCCTGACCAACGTCGATTTGCGCAACGTCCCGCAGAGCTTTCGCCTGATCCCCGGGATGACGCTGACGGCCGATGTGCATATCGGCACCCGCTCGATACTGATGTACCTGGTCGAGGGCGCGGTGCGCACCGTAAGCGAGTCGATGCGTGAGCCCTGACCGGGCGGCGCCAGACGGTTCCGGTCGCCCCGGCGCATTCCGCCGGCTGGTGCGCAGGGGGCTTGCCGCCTGCGCCCGGCGCGATTTTGCCGCGGCCTTTCGCCGCTTTGCCAAGGCGGCCGCGTCCGGCGATCGCGAAGGCGCCTACCGGCTGGGGCAGCTCTACGCGCGCGGCGAGGGCGTCGTCGGCAGCCTCGGCGACGCGATCGTGTGGCTGCGGCGGGCGGCAGAAGCAGGCCATGCCGACGCGCAATACCAGCTGAGCCTGGCCTACATGCACGGCGGCCGAACCGACGGCGGGGTGTCGCACTGGTATGACAGCGCCGCCGCGTTCGACAAGGAAACCGCCGAGCGCAATCGCGAGCTGATGTTCCCCAACGGCATCGTGGTTCCGGCCGACCCTGGCGAGGCGTTGCGCTGGTGCCGTGTGGCGGCCGAGCAGGGTCACGCGCAGGCTCAGGCGAACCTGGCGCTGATGCATGCTCGCGGCATCGGCTGCGCGATCGACTACGCCGAGGCTTACCGCTGGTATTCGGCCGCTGCCGAACAGGGCAACGCGGCCGGCGAACTCGGTCTCGGCGTGATTTACGCAAACGGCTTCGGGGTCGACATCGATTTGCCCGCCGCCGCCGGCTGGTATGAAAAGGCTGCAGCCCGGGGCAATGCCGATGCCCAGGTCGCGCTGGGGCTGATGTGCGAGGCGGGACAGGGCGTGCCGGCCAACCCGGAGCGGGCCGTCGCGCTCTTTCAACAGGCGGCCGATCGCGGCAATGCGCGGGCCCGTTACCAACTCGCCCTGCACCTGCTCGAAGGCAACGGCGTACCGCAAAATCACGTGATGGCCGAAACCCAACTGCGGCTGGCGGCGCGGACGGGATACACCCGGGCGATGCTGCGCCTGGCCCAGATGCACACCGCCGGCGAGGGCGCAGCGCCGAGCCAGGTGGAGGCGGCGCAGTGGTTCCGCGCTGCCGCCGACGCCGGCGACGCGGAGGCGCAATTCGCCGTGGGTGCGCTGCACGCGCGCGGCGAGGGCGTACCCAAGCGGCTGGCGGACGCGGCGAAATGGTTCACCCGGGCGGCCGAGCAGGGACATGCCGGCGCCCAATTCAACATCGCCGTCTTCTGCCTCGGCGGCAGCGGTGTCGAACGCGACACCGCCAAGGCGGCCGCGTGGTATGCCCGCGCCGCCGAGCAGGGCATGGTCAAGGCGCAAACCAAGCTCGGCCAGCTCCACCTCGCCGGCGAGGGCGTCCCGCAGAATTACCAAACCGCAGCCGAGTGGTTGCAGCGCGCGGCGGCGGCGGGCGACGCCGAAGCCGAAACGCTTCTGGCGACCCTGCATCTGCAGAGCGACCGCGGTGTCGCGCTCGACGTGACGCTCGCCGAGCAGCTGCTGCGCCGTGCCGCCGATCGCGGGTACGGGCCGGCATGGCTCCAGCTTGGCCAGTTCTATGCCACCGACCGCGGTGCCGGGACGAACCCGTCGGAAGCGATCCGCTGCTATCGCGCGGCGGCCGAGGCGGGGGTCGCTGCGGCGCAGCTAATCGTTGCTCACAACACCCTGGCCGGCACCTGGGGAACGCGGGATGCCGAAGCGGCGGCGGTGTGGTTTCGCCGGGCAGCCGAAGCCGGGCACCCCGCCGCGCAGCTGCAGCTCGGCGTCATGCATTGCACCGGCGACGGCGTCAGCCGCGATCTGGCCGAGGGGACGGCCTGGTATCGCCGGGCGGCCGAGCAGGGCGAACGCATCGCGCAATACAACCTCGCAGTGATGCTGTTCCGCGGCGACGGCGTCGAGCGCGATGTCGACCAGGCGCTGCAATGGTACCGGAAGGCGGCCGAGCAGGGGATGCCGGAAGCGCAGACGACGCTGGGCGATCTCTACGCCGTGGGCGCCGGCGTGGCGGCCGATCCCGAGGCCGCGCGGGGCTGGTACGAGAAGGCGGCGAGCCAGGGACATGCCCCCGCGCAGGCCAAGCTCGCCGGGCTGCGCGGGCCGCGGCTGGTAACTGAGGCCCAGCCGCTGCAGGCGCGGGTCGGATCGTAATCCCCGCTGCTGCCGCGGCGAAAGCGCAAGTTGCAACACCCTATATCAACTTGAAACAACTTGCGGCCAATTCTGACAAGACTCGGCCGGCGAGCGGAGGGTAATCTCCGTCCGAGATCGCGCGCGCCCGGCGTTAGGGCACGTATTAGCTTTTCGGCTTTTGGGGTGGGGTTCTCGCAATGGCATCAGTTACCGGTTCCCAACTGGCATTTTTCGCCCAAGGCAACAGCACCGGCTCGAACATCAACCTCGTCCTGACGCCGGATGGCTCGGGGACGCTCGCGACGGTCGCCGGGGCGTTCAACATCGAGGTGTTCACCTCGAGCGTCGGGACGCCCAGCCTGGCGCCGGGATTCCAGGCAAGTGCGTTCATCCAGGGTGCCGTTCAGACCGGCGGCAATTCGGTGCAGGCGGGCACACCCACCTCGATCGAGCAGCTGCTCGACGGCAGCTTTCAGCTGACCAATCTAACGCCCGGCGAGTTGATCCAGATCATCGGCAATGGCGGCGGCGGGTCGAACGATACGGTGCTCGGCGCGCGCAACGATACGATCATCGGCAGCAATAACCCCTTCAACGTGCAGTCGATCTTTTCTGCCGGGGTCGAGTCGATCGTCGGCGGCGCCGGCAGCACCAACGTGTTTGCCGCAGCCTTTGACACGGTCGTCGGCGCCGGCGGGGGGTTGACGGTTGCCGGCGCTGCCTCGGGCCACCTGAGCATTACCGGTGGGGTTGGCGGGCTGACGGCGTTTGACCTCGGTACGACAAATGTCGTTACCGGCACCGGCGGCACGGTCTTCATCGACGACAGCTACGCCGGCGGCGGCGACAGCACGCTCACCGGCGGCACCGGCGCCATCAACTTCCTCAAGGGCGGGATTGGCGACCGCCTCGTCGGCGGCAATGGCGGCGGCACGACAACGACGATTATCGATGCCTCGCTCGGATCCCAGACGGTCGTCGGCGGCCAGGGGGCGGTAACCTTCATCAACAGCAGCAATGACTTGGTCTTTGCCGGCGGTGGCGTTTCGGTGTTCATCGCAAGCACCGGCGGCGATACGATCGTCGGCAGCACGACGGCGAATTTTGTCGGCGTATCAAAGACGGATGTCTATCTCGCCGGCGCCCTCGACTCGATTGTCGGCGCGTCCGGGGATCTCGATGTTGCCGGCAGCGCCGCAGCCAACCTGACGATCACCGGCGGCACCGGCGACCTGTTCGCCTTTAACATGGGCGTGAACAGCAGCGTTGTCGGTGGCTCGGGCGCGAGCAACGTCATCAACGACGCGTTCTTCAACGCCGGCGGGTTTACCGGCGGCAGCTCGACGCTGGTCGGCGGCGGCGGCGCGACGACGATCGTCTCGGGCATCAACGACGTGATCATCGGCAAGGCCGGCACGCTCGAGGCCAGGATCCGGTCCGACCTCACCGTCGCCGGTGCGGTCGAGACGGTCAACCTCTCGGCCGGCGCCGTGGCCGATGTCGTCCGGGACATCAGCATCGCCGGCGGCACAGGCGCCACCGCCTCGGTCACCGGGTTCGATACCACCCTCGACTCGATCGCGTCGAACACGTCGACTGGTGCACAGCTCGTGGCATCCGCGGGGACCGACGGCAGCGGCAATGTCGTGCTGAACTTCAACGACGGCACGACGATGACACTGATTGGCGTCACCAACGTCAACGCGATCACGTTTACGTCGTAGCGTCGGCTCGTATCGCGTTACCCGGCACAATGGCGGCCGGCTCCAGACGGGGCCGGCCGCCACTGTCTCCGGTTCAAGGGCACCTTAGCCGGCGGTGCACCCGGGAGTGGCCCCCCTGAACAACGGTCAGCGGCCAACTCTGACAAGACTCAGCCGGCGGGCGGAGGGTGACATCCGTCCGAGATCGCCGGTGCCCCGCGTTAGGGCAAGCGTGGGTCTTTTGGGTGGCGGGGTGGGATTCTCGCAATGTCAATTCCCGGTTCACTGGGATTCTTCGCCCAAGGCAACAGCACCGGCTCAAACATCAACCTCGTCCTCACGCCGAATGGCGGCGGCACGCTGGCGACAGTCGCCGGGGCGTTCAACATCGAGGTATTCACCTCGAGCGTCGGCACGCCCAGGCTGGCGCCGGGATTTCAGGCAAGCGCCTTCATCGAGGGTGCCGGACTGATTGGTGGCAATTGGATCCAGGCGGGCACGATCGGCCCGAGGGCGCAGCTTCTCGACGGCAGCTTCCTGCTGGTTAACCTAGCCCTCGGCGGAACCATCGACATCATCGGCAATGGCGGCGGCGGGTCGAACGATACGGTGCTCGGGGCGCGCAACGATACGATCGTCGGCAGCACTAGCGCGGGCAACGTTCAGACGATCTTTTCCGGCGGGATCGAGTCGATCGTCGGCGGCGCCGGCAGCACCAACGTGTTCGCCACGGCCTTCGACACGATCGTCGGTGCCGGCGGCGGCTTGACGGTCGCCGGCGGTGCCTCCGGCCACCTGAGCATTACCGGGGGGGTCGGCGGGCTGACGGCGTTCGATCTGGGTATGAAGAACGTCGTCACGGGCGGCGGCGGGACGGTGTTCATCGACGACAGCTACGCCGGCGGAGGGGACAACACGCTCGTCGGCGGCACCGGCGCCATCAACTTCCTCAAGGGCGGGATTGGCGACAGCATCGTCGGAGGCAGTGGCGGCGGCACCACAACGACCGTCATCGATGCCTCGCTGGGCTCGCAGACCGTGGTAGGTGGCGAGGGGGCAGTAACATTCATCAACAGTACCAATGATTTGGTCTTCGGCGGCGCCGGAGTCACCGTGTTCATTGCGAGCACTGGCGGCGATACGATAATCGGCAGCACGACGGCGAATTTCGTCGGCGAGTCGAGGACGGATGTCTATCTTACCGGCGACGGCGACTCGATCGTCGGCTCGTCCGGTGACCTCGACGTTGCAGGCAGCGCGGCGGACAACCTGACGATCACCGGCGGGTCGGGTGACTTGTTTGCATTCAACCTCGGCTTCAACAGCAGCGTTACCGGCGGCTCGGGCGGGTCGAACGTCATCAACGATGCGTTCTTCGACGCCAGCGGGTTCACCGGCGGCAATTCGACGCTGGTCGGTGGCGGTGGGGCAACCACCATAGTCGCTGGCCCGAATGACTCGATCGTCGGTAAGGCGGGCTCGCTCGAGGTCAGGATCCGGTCGGACATAACGGTGGCGGGCTCGGAGGAGACGATCAACCTGTCGGCCGGCGCAGATGGCATCCGGGACATCAGCATTGGCGGCGGTACCGGCGCGACGGTGGTGGCGAGCGGGTTCGACACCAGCCTCGACGAGATCAGGTCGCTGCAGTCGGTTGATGCCGGCGGCAACTTCCTCGGAAGTTCCGCGTCGGACGGTGC
>DASYUS010000597.1:0-3372 GCA_036000945.1 Allostellaceae bacterium | reverse complement strand
CTGCGCCGCGGCCGGCCGACCTGCCACAAACAATTCGACGAGGCGACCGCCGTCCTCGCCGGCGACGGGCTGTTGACGATGGCCTTCGAGGTGCTCGCCCACCCCGACACGCACGGCGACCCTTCGGTGCGCGTCGAGCTGGTCGCCGCACTGGCGAATGCGGCGGGCGCTGCGGGCATGGTCGGCGGCCAGATGATCGACCTGATCGCTGAGCGGCAGATCCTCGACATCGGCGCCATCACCCGCCTGCAGCGGATGAAGACCGGGGCGCTGATCGCGTTCGCCTGCGAAGCCGGCGCGATCCTGGCGAAGGCGGCGAGCGAGCCGCGCACCGCGCTGCGCGGCTATGCCCACGATCTCGGCCTCGCGTTCCAGATTGCGGACGATTTGCTCGACATCGAAGGCTCGGCGGCGGAGACCGGAAAGCCGGTCGGGGCGGATGCCGCCGCCGGCAAGGCGACCTTCGTCTCAACCCTCGGGATCGACCGGGCGCGCGCGCAGGCCGACCTCCTGGTGAACCAGGCGGTCGCCCATCTTGATTTGTTCGAGGAAAGAGCGGAACTTTTGCGACAAATAGCACGATTCGTCGTCAGCCGCCGAACGTGAGGAGCCCAGACTTGGACCAACACCACATTTCCAACCGGACGCCGCTGCTGGACCAGATCGACGTGCCCGCCGACCTGCGCAAGCTGCCCGAAGCGGATCTGCGGCAGGTGGCCGACGAACTGCGCCTCGAACTGATCGACGCCGTGTCGATCACCGGCGGCCATTTCGGCGCGGGGCTCGGCGTCGTCGAGCTGACCGTGGCGCTGCACTACGTCTTCGACACGCCGCGCGACCGGCTGATCTGGGATGTCGGCCACCAGGCCTATCCGCACAAGATCCTGACCGGACGGCGCGACCGCATCCGCACGATCCGCCAGGGCGGTGGCCTCTCGGGCTTCACCAAGCGGTCGGAAAGCGAATACGACCCGTTCGGTGCGGCGCACAGCTCGACCTCGATTTCGGCCGGCCTTGGCATGGCCGTCGCGCGCGACTTCAAGGGCGACCGCAACAACGTCATTGCCGTGATCGGCGACGGCGCGATGAGCGCCGGCATGGCCTACGAGGCGATGAACAACGCCGGATCGATGGATTCGCGCCTCATCGTCATCCTCAACGACAACGACATGTCGATCGCCCCGCCGGTCGGCGCGATGAGCGCCTACCTGTCGCGCGTTCTGTCGTCGAAATCGTTCATGTCGCTGCGCCATCTCGGCAGCGAGGTAGCGCGGCATCTGCCGAAGCGCCTCGAACACATGGCGCGGCGCGCCGAAGAGCTGGCGCGCAGCTTCGTTACCGGCGGCACCCTGTTCGAGGAACTCGGCTTCTATTATGTCGGCCCGATCGACGGGCACAACATCGACCACCTGCTGCCGGTCTTGAAGAACATCCGTAACAGCAGCGAAACCGGGCCTGTCCTCATTCATGTCGTGACCGAGAAGGGCCACGGCTACCTCTCGGCCGAGCAGGCCGACGACAAGTGGCACAGCGTCGCCAAATTCGACGTGGTGACCGGCGCCCAGGCGAAATCGTCGTCGAAGGCGCCCTCCTATACCAGCGTCTTCGCCAAGTCGCTGATCAAGGAAGCCGAGAAGGACGAGCGCATCGTCGCGATCACCGCGGCGATGCCGTCGGGCACCGGGCTCAACCTGTTCGGCGACAAGTTCCCCAAGCGCACCTTTGATGTCGGCATCGCCGAGCAGCACGCGGTGACCTTCGCCGCCGGGCTCGCCGCCGAGGGGATGAAGCCGTTCGCGGCGATCTACTCGACCTTCCTGCAGCGCGCCTACGACCAGATCGTCCACGATGTCGCGATCCAGAAGCTGCCGGTGCGCTTTGCCATCGACCGCGCCGGCCTCGTCGGCAATGACGGTCAGACCCACGCCGGCTCGTTCGACGTGGCCTATCTCGGCTGCCTGCCCGGCTTCATCATCATGGCAGCCGGCGACGAGGCCGATCTGGTCCACATGGTGGCGACCTGCGTCGCCATCGACGACGCGCCGTCGGCGGTGCGCTTTCCGCGCGGCGACGGGATCGGCGTGCCGCTGCCGGAAATCGGCGTGCCGCTCGAAATCGGCCGCGGCCGCATCGTCCGCGAGGGGACGACGATCGCGCTGTTGAACTTTGGCGGGCGCCTTGCCGAATGCCTCAAGGCGGCGCAAGAGCTGGGCGCCTACGGGCTGTCGACGACGGTGGCCGACGCGCGCTTCGCCAAGCCGCTCGACACCGACCTCGTCAACCGGCTGGTGCGCGAGCACGAGGTCGTCATCACGATCGAGGAAGGCGCGATCGGCGGCTTCGGCAGCCATGTGCTGCATCATCTGGCGACGACGGGGCAGCTCGATCACGGCGCCAAGATCCGCCCGATGGTCCTGCCTGACGTATTCCTCGACCACGATTCGCCAAACGGGCAATACGAAGCCGCCGGGCTCAACGCCCGCCACATCGTCGCCACCGCCCTCGCCGCCCTCGGGCGCGAGATCGCCGAACTCCCGGCCCGCGCCTGACGGGCGCCCTTCAGCCCGCGGCGATCCGCTCGTAGACCGCCTGCAGCCGCTCGCGGTCGCGCCGCGCGTCGGCTTCGCGCTCGCGCTGCTCGTCGATGATCTCGGGCTTGGCGCGGCTGAGGAAGGCGGGGTTGGCGAGTTTTGTCGCGAATCTTGCAAGGTCGCCGTCAAGCCGGCCGATCTCCTTGGCGAGCCGGGCCTTCTCGCGCCCCAGGTCGATGACATCGCCGACGCGCACGACGAGCGTTGCACCGTCGACCACAGCGGCGACACCGCCCTCGGGGACCGCATCGACGGACTCGATCGCCGCGACGCGGGCGAGCCGGACGAAATGCTCGGCATGGCGCTCCAGCCGGGCCGCCGCCGTCACATCAGCGTCCTTGACAAGGAGCGGCAGGCGCGCCCCGGCCGGCACGTTTACCTCGGTGCGGATACCCCGGATCGCCGAGATCGCCGCTACGACCCATTCCATCTCGGCCGCGGCGGCCGGATCGTGCAGATCGGGTGCGAGGTCGGGCCACGGCGCGACGATCAGCATCCCTGCGTCGCCGCCGGCCAGCTGCTGCCACACTTCCTCGGTGATGAACGGCATCAGCGGGTGCAAGAGGCGGAGCGTCTGCGCCAAAACCCAGGCGGTCGTCGCCTGGGTTTCGGCCCGCGCCGCGTCGTCGTCGCCCTGCAGGATCGGCTTGGTGAATTCGAGATACCAATCGCAGAAGCTGCCCCAGAGGAAATGGTAGAGATGATGCGCCGCCTCGTCGAAGCGGAAGGCTTCGAGTGCGCCGGTCACGGCGGTGGCGCAGTCGCGCGTCGCGCCGGCGAT
>DASYUS010000596.1:0-10766 GCA_036000945.1 Allostellaceae bacterium | reverse complement strand
GTGGCTTGGCGTGCCGCCGGAGAAGATCCGGCTCGCCCAGGCCGATACCGACGAGGTCGCGATCGGCCGCGGCACCTATGCCTCGCGCAGCATGATGGTCGGCGGCAGCGCGCTCCGCGCCGCGGCCGACGAGGTGATCGAGCGCGGCCGGCGCTTCGCCGCGCATTTCCTCGAGGCGGACACCGCCGACGTCACCTTCGATGTCGGAGGCGATGGCGGCAGATTTACGATCGCCGGCACCGACCGGGCGATGCCGCTCGCGCAGGTGGCGCAGATGTCGTTCATCCCGATCGGGCTCCCCGCCGAGCTCGGTGTCGGGTTGCAGGGCGCCGGCGCGGCTGCGGGCGACGTGCCGAGCTTCCCCAATGGCTGCCACATCTGCGAAGTCGAGCTCGACCCCGAAACCGGTGCGGTCGTCCTCGACCGCTATAGCGTCGTCGACGACATCGGCATGGTCGTCAACCCGCTGTTGGCGGCGGGCCAGATCCAGGGCGGCGTTGCCCAGGGTACCGGCCAGGCGCTCTGCGAGGACATCGTCTATGACGGCGCGAGCGGCCAGCTGGTGACCGGCACGCTGATGGATTACGCCATCCCCCGCGCCGACACGATGCCGGCGATCGCGGTCGGTTTCAGCCCGGTCCCGAGCACGTCGAACCCGCTCGGCATCAAGGGCGTCGGCGAGGGCGGCACCGTCGCCGCAACCCCGACCGTGATGAACGCGATCCTCGACGCACTGGCTGCGCTCGGCGTCCCCGACGTGGCGATGCCAGCCACCCCCGAACGCCTCTGGCAGGCGATCCGCGCCGCGCGCCCCGCCTGACCGGCGCCGCCTTTAGCAGGCAGGGACCCACCGGGCCACCGCACAAGCGGTTGAAGTGGGTCCCTGCTTGCGCAGGACGACAAATAGGGAAGAGCCGAGGTCGGTCGAACCTTGGATTCGGGACGCTAAGCCTCCTTCCCCGGCTCGGCGACGGCGGCCGACCACGGCGACATCACGTCGCTGACGCCGTAATTGAGCCCGTCCTCGCCGCGCAGCACGAGGTTCGGGCAGGCAAAGCGCGATGGCCATGCCGTGTGCTCAACAAGGGTTGCGCCGCGCCGGGTCGACAAGCGCTCGCGGATCGCCTCGGAGAGCCGCCGGTCGATGGCGATGCCGCTGTCGCCGCTGACATCGATCCGCGGATGGTGCGCCGCCGCCTCCGGGGTCATCGCGAAATCGATGATGAAGCTCGCCAGCTGCACAACGGCGGCAAGGATGCGCCGGCCGCCCGACGCGCCAACGCCGAACCGGGCACGCCCGTCGCGCGCCGCGACGAGCGGGCACATGTTGGTCAGCGCGCGCTTGCCGGGAGCGAGCGAATTCGGGAGGCCCGGCCGCGGGTCGAACCACATCACCCCGTTGTTCATCAGGATGCCGGTCTGCGGCAATACATAGCGGCTGCCGAAGCTCGACAGCAGCGACGTGGTCAGGGCCGCGATGCCGCCGTCGCGGTCGATCGCGCTGATGTGGGTCGTGCAATTCTCGCCGGGCGGCTCGACATCGCCGAGCCCTTCGAGCCTGGTGTGATAGGCCTGCTGCAAGGCGTCGATCAGCGTCTCGAAATAGACCGCGTCCGGCGCCTGCGGAAAGCGCTTGCCGCCGAGCCGGTCGAGCACGTCGGCCAGCGTCGGCGCCGCGGTCAGCCCGCGTGCGGCATGCAGGGCATAGCCGCGATAGGGGATTTCGAGCGACGGCACGATCCGCGCCTCGACCCGGGCGAGGTCGCCCGCCGACAGAAAGCCGCCGCCTTCCCGGACATCGGCGGTGATCGCCCGGGCGATCTCGCCCTGGTAGAAATCGTCGGGCCCCGCTTCGCCGAGCCGGGCCAGCGTGTCGGCCAGGCGGGCAAGGTCGAGGCTCGGCGGCTCGCCGTTCGGCGGCACCACCGGAGGCAGGCCGGAGGGCAGCCAGACCCGCCGGCTTTCGTCATATCGCCGCAGGTCCGCGGCGGCGTTGGCGGTCTTCAGCGTCACCCACCAGTCGACCGGCAGCCCGCTCCGGGCGAGCGCCGCCGCCGGCGCCACCAGATCGCGCCACGGCGTCCGCCCGAAACGCTCGACCGCCGCCGCATAGCCGCGCACCGTGCTCGGGATCGCGAACGACAAGGGGCCGTGCATGTTGCGGTCGCCCTCGACGCGCGGCCAGGTGAACAGCTCGGTGATAGTCTCGCCAGTGAGCTTGTAGGCAGCTGGATCGAGCCCGGCCGGGGCGATCGGGCCGAAATCGACGATTTCGGCGCGGCCGCCGCCGGGCGGATGGACAACCATGAAGCCGATGCCACCGAGCCCGCTGTTCCACGGCTCGCGCACGGCGAGCGCGAAGGCGGTCGCGACCACCGCGTCGACCGCGCTGCCGCCCGCCGCCAGTACTTCGGCGCCGACCGCCGCGGCGACCCCGTTCTGCGCCGCGACGACGCCGCCGCGGGAGACCGCGACCGGTTTTCTCACCCGCCAATTCTGCATCAGCTGCACCATCTCACAGCACCTCGATCCGATCGACCCGGCTCGCATAGAAGGCGTAATGGCCGGCGAGCCCCGCCGCCTCGTCGTACGGCGCGCGGTAGGCCCACACCGCGTTTTCCGACAGCCGCTTGCCGCCGCCGCCCTCGACCTCGATCGTCCAGTACGAGCAATCGCCCTTGAACGGGCAATAGGTCCTGTGCTCGGTCGGCCGCATCAGGTCGAGCCGAACATCCTTCTCCGGCACATAGTGGACCGGCCCATGGCCGGTTTCCTCGACGCGCAGTGCCGCCTCGCTATCGGCAATGACGGCGCCGGCAAAGGTGACGCGCACATGCCGGGTCTCGGGTAAGAGGTCGACCCGGTGCTGGGGCTTTGTGGCGTAGCCGGGGGCGGGGTTGGCCATCGAACTCTCTCCTCTGTTCAGCGAATCGTTGTGGACGGCGGCGCCTTGTTGGAGCTGCGGTGGATGGCGCCGCATTGGAACGAGGCTACGCAGCTGTCGTAGAACTGCGACCCCTGCAGCGGCCCGCATTCCTGGGCGATGCGCTTGGCGCGAAACGCCGGGTTAGTGCACAGGAGGCTCTCGTACTGCCGGCTCTGCTGCACATTCTGCTGGGCGGTTTCATTGCGGGGCGACTGCGCCGAGGCGGCGCCGGCTGCGGCGGCCAGCCCGAAAGCGGCGGCAAGACACACCCGATAAAATCCCCGCATCGCTCTGCTCCCCTGTCTGGCGTCGCGGCTCAATCGACCATCGTCAAGCCGCCGCTGACGCTCAACACCTGGCCGGTGATGTAGTCCGTGCGCCGGCCGAGAAAAAACATCACCGCCTCGGCAATCTCCTCGGGCTGCGCGATGCGGCGGAACGGGATCGCCCGGGTCAGCGCCTCGCGCATCCGCTCGGGCTGGCGCTGGAACAGCGGCGTGTCGGTCGGGCCGGGGCACACGCAGTTGACGTTTATACGGTAGCGTGCGAGCTCGCGTGCCAACGATTTGGTGAACGCGATGAGGCCGCCCTTGGCCGCCGCGTAGACCGTCTCGCCCATGCTGCCGACCCGGCCCGCATCGCTCGAAATGTTGACGATCTTGCCGGCGCGCGCCTCGACCATCGGCGGCAGCAAGGCCCGGGTCAGCCGCACCGCGCCCATCAGGTTTATCGCGATCAGCTGATCCCACATTTCCGGCGGGTTTTCGAGAAACGGCTCGATGCGGTCCCAGCCGGCGCCATTGACCAGGCCATCGACGCGCTCCATCCGGGCCTGCGCCGCCGCCGCGAAATCGGCGATCGAGGTGGATTGCATCAAATCGAGCGGTAGGTATTCCACCGCCAGCCCCTCGCCCGCCGCCTGCGCGGCGACCGCACTGCCGCCGGCTTCGTCGACATCGCCGACCAGCACCCGCGCCCCTTCGCGTGCCAACAGCAAGGCGGTCGCCTTGCCGATCCCCGATGCGCCGCCGGTGACGACGATGGCGCGATCCTGCATCTCCATCGCGACAACCCTTCCCGATGCTCCGGCTCGGCGCGATGTTCAGCGCTGCCGCGGCCCGGTGTCAATCGCGTCGCGCGACGGGTTTGCGCACCGCCATGGCTGGGTTAGTGTCGGGCCTTGCCGCTGCGGGCTGACGATCGCCGAAGCGGGGGGCATGACAGGGGACATGACAGCGGAAATTATGGCCGAGGTAATCCCGGCGATGCCCCCACGCCCGCCGCGGCCGCTTTCGCTTGCGCGGCTGCTGCGGGTGGCGCAGGAGAACTCGCTGGCGGCGTGCGACGAGGAATTGTTCGACGAGCTCATCGTCGAGCGCCGCTTTTTCCGACGCCGGTTCTTCGTGGTCAGCGACCCCGAGGGCATCCGGCATGTGCTGCAGGACAACAGCGACAACTACCCGCGCCTCACCTGGATCAGACGGGTGTTCGAGTTCGGCTCGGGCAGCGGGATGCTGCACGCCGAAGGCGCGCCATGGCGCCGCCACCGCCGGCTGATCAACCCGACGCTCGACCATCGCGCGCTTCTCCCCGACGTGCCGGTGCTGGTGGCGCTGGCCGAGGAGATGGCCCGGTACCTCGCAAGGCTCCCGGCCGGGGAGGGGATCGATACCCACGAGGCCTTCCGCCACCTGATAACCCTCTCGGCCGGCCATGTCTTCGCCGGCGCCGACCGCGCGATCGACCCGATGCTCGATCACATGGGCCAGTATCCCGGCCCCTATGGCTGGGCCGACCTGCTGCCGACCCCGGGCTGGCTGCGCTTTGCCGATCGCTTGCGCAAGACGCGGATCGAAGCGACGAATTTCGCGCCGCTGCTCGACCGGCTGGTTGCCGAGCGGCGCAGCCCGACTTATGAAGGCACAAAGGACCTGCTGTGGCGGCTGGCTAACGCCAGCGATCGCGACAGCGGGGAGCGGCTCAGCCTGGCCGAGCTGCACGACGAAATCCTGACGCTTGCCGCGACCTCGGCGACCTCGCTGCGGCCGCTGCCTTGGGTCTGGTATCTGCTCGCGACGCATCCGCAGGCCGAGCAGAAGCTCCATGCCGAGCTCGATGAGGTGCTCGCCGGACGCCGGCCGGGTGTCGGCGACCTGGCAAAGCTGGTCTATCTGCGCCGGGTGCTCGACGAAACGATGCGGCTCTACCCGCCGCTGCCGATCATGATGATGCGCCGCGCCGCTGCCGACGACACTGTGTGCGGCCGCCGCGTCCCGCGCGGGTCGATCGTCGCGATCATGCCGTGGGTCGTCCATCGCCACCGCAAGCTGTGGCCTGACCCCGACCATTTCGATCCCGAGCGCTTCGCCGCGAAGGAGGGCGCGCCGCCGTCGCGCTACGCCTACCTGCCGTTCGCCGCCGGCCCGCATGTCTGCGTCGGCGCGTCCCTGGCGATGCTGCAGCTGATCGTCGCCATCGCCGTCCTGGCGCAGCAATTCCGTTTCCGCATGGTTCCCGGCCGCACGGTCGCGCCGACCGCCTGGACCAATATCCGCCCGCGCGACGGGATGTGGATGACGGTCGAGCCGCGTGCCGCCGCCACTACCCGCGCGGCATGACGGGGCGGGCAAATTCGATGATTGCCGCGCGCGAGGCCGAACCGGCGCCGCCCTTGGCAATGCCGCCGCGCCCGGCGCGCCCGCTCTCGACCCTAGGGCTGCTGCGAACCTTCACCGCCAATTCGCTCGCCGCCTGCGACGACGAGCTGTTCGAGGAGCTGGTCGTCGAGCGGCGGTTTCTCTGGCGCCGGGTCTTCATCGTCAGCGATCCCGCCGGCATCCGGCATGTGCTGCAGGACAATTCCGACAACTACCTGCGTGTGCCGCCGGTCCGCCGCGCCTTCGAGTTCAGCGCCAACGGCGGCATGGTGTGCATCGAGGGCGGGGCCTGGCGGCATCATCGCCGCATCATCAACCCGGCCCTCGACCACCGCGCGCTGCGCCCCGATGTGCCCGAGCTGATCCGCCTCACCGAGCTAATGGTGCAGCATCTTTCCCGCCTGCCGCCCGATCGGGCGGTCGAGATCGGCCGCACCCTCACCCATCTCTTGACCCGCACGACGGGCCAGGTCTTCGCCGGCGACGAGCCGGAGATCGACGCGATGCTGCTCCGGATGGGGCGGTATCCGGAACAATACGGTCTTTTCGATCTGCTGCCGCTGCCGCGTTGGCTGCGCTTTGTCGACCGCCTGCGCAAAAGCCGGGCCGGGACCGAGCAATATTACACGCTGATCGACCGGCTGGTCGGCGAGCGCCTCAGCCCCGGCTACGCCGGCGGCGAGGATCTCCTCTGGCGTCTGGCCACCAGCCGCGACCGCCAGACCGGCGAGAAGCTCAGCCTGGCTGAGATTCGCGATGAGGTGCTGACCCTGGCCTCGACCGCGGCGACCCCGCTGCGTCCGCTGACCTGGATCTGGTACCTCCTGGCGCTGCATCCCCGGGTCGAGGCGACGCTCCACGCCGAGCTGGACGGCGTCCTCGGCGGGGAGACACCGAGCGCGAGCGATATCCCCCGGCTCGTCTACCTTCGCCAGGTGGTTGACGAGACGATGCGGCTCTACCCGGCGCTGCCGTTGACGCTGCGCAGCGCGGCCGGCAACGACACGATTTGCGGCCGCCATGTGCCGCGCAACTCAATCGTCGCGGTGGCTCCGTGGGTCGTGCATCGGCACAAGCGGCTATGGCGCAACCCCGAGCGCTTCGATCCGGATCGGTTCAGCTCCGAGAGGGCCGGCGAGCGTCCGCGCGACGCCTACATCCCGTTCGGCGTCGGGCCGCATGTCTGCCCCGGCGCGGCGCTGTCGATGACCGAGATCCTGATCACCGCCGCGATCCTGGCGCAGCGCTTCCGTTTCCGCCTCGCGCCGGGCCCCCGCATCGAGCCGGTTGCCTGGACGACCCTGCGCCCGCGCACCGGGATCATGATGACGATCGAGCCGCGCGTACCGCCGACTCAGCCGCGATAGTAATCGAACAGCATGTACCACTGGTCGAGACGCTCGCGCACCAGGGGCGTGATGATGCGATCGAGCCGCCCGACATTGTCCCGCAAAGCCCCCGGGGGATCGTCGCCAGCGGACGCCAGATCGACCGCCGGCAGGTAGGTCACGCGAAAGCGCGCGCCGGCCAGCCGCTCGGCATAGGCCGGAACGACCGCCGCGCCGCTCGCCCAGGCGAGGCGGACGATGGTGGGAATGTTGGCCCGCGCCCGCATCGGCCTGCCGAACAGCGGCGCGCTGACATGGCCCTTGCGCTCGTCGTCGGCGTAGACCAGCAGCACGCCGCGTTCCTCGACGAGGAGGTGCCGCGCCATGCGCGCTCCGGCGACGCCCGGCGGAAACATCGTGCCGCCGTAATGGCGCCGCGCGGCGACCGCCATCATGTGCTCGAACCGATTGCGCGGCGGCATGTAAAACCCCGCCCCGTTGACGCCGGGCAACAGCGCGATCATCGTCGGCGCGATGACCTCCCAGTTGCCGAGGTGCAGCGCCATCACCAGGACCGGGCGGCCGCCGGCGCGTGCGCCGACGAAATGCTCGCCGCCGACGACCGCGATGCGGCCCGCCGGCCACAACCGGTCGAGGATTGCGAACTCGGCCATTGTCCGCCCGGTGTTGTCGAATAGATGCCGCACGGCCCGCTCGGCATCCGCTGGTGTTGGATTTCCGCTGGCCAGTTGAAGATAGCCTTGCAGAGCCCGTTCGCGCTGGGCGGCGAAGCGGTAGCGCCCGTTCAAAGCGCCGAGCGCGCCGCCGACCGCCGAGCACCAGTCGAACGGCAGCCGGCGGCAAAGGCAGAACAGCGCAAAATTGAGAGCACCGAGCGCCGGATCGCGGATCCAGTAGCGCCGCCACTGGCGCACCGCTGCCCAGGTCGACGGCGTCCCTGGCGCCGACCGCGCAGCTTCAGCCACGACTCTCCACCAGCATCGGCAACGCGTCGCCGGGGCGCAGCGTCAGGCGGCAGACCGGCTGCACGACGGCGCCGGGCGCGAGACGCAACCGCGCGCACTGCGCCAGCGTGGCGAGGCAGAGGATCGCCTCGGTCAGCCCAAAGGCTTGCCCGGCGCACACCCGCGGCCCGACGCTGAACGGGATATAGCTGTAACGCTGCCGCGCTCCGACGTTCTCAGGAAGGAAACGCTCCGGGATGAAGTGGTCGGGCTGCTCCCACAAGAGCCGATGGCGATGCAGCAGCCAGGGGATGACGACCACGAGCGAACCGGCGGCGACCTTCCGGTTGCGGATGACCTCATCGCGCAGCGCCTGACGGCCGAGCAGGGGCACCGGCGGGTAGAGCCGGATCGCCTCCTCGAACACCGCGCGGGTGTAGCAGAGGCGCGGCACATCATCCAATCCCGGCAGGCGTCCGCCGAGCACCTCGGCCAGCTCGGCATGCAGCCGCGCTTCGACCGCCGGCGCCTGCGACAGGAGAAACCAGGTCCAGGCGAGCGAGTTGGCCGTGGTCTCGTGCCCGGCCATGAAGATGACAGCGGCCTCGTTGCGCAGCGCCGTGCGGTCGAGCGTGTCGCCGGTTTCGGGATCGCGCGCCTCCAGCAGCATCCGGATCATCGATTGCTCGCCGCCCAGGAGCCGCTCCTCGCAGCGGCGGATGATGTCGTCGAGCACCCGGTCGATGCGCTTTGCCGCCCGGTGCACCGCGGGCGACTGAAAGCGCGGCAGCCAGTCCGGGAGGCCCAGCAGGTACGGGAGGTCGATCTGGCCGACCTCGCGCTGATAGGCGCTGAATGCGGCGACGATCTCGGTGGCATGCTCGGAACCGAGGTGCGGACCGAAAATCGTGCGGCAGATGATCTCGGCGGTCAGCGTCGCCATCTCGCGCAGCGCGTCGATCGGCGCGCCATTCGGCAGCTGCGCCCAGCGCTCGGCGGTTTCATTGGCCACCTCGACCATCGTCGGTGCGAACAGCGCCATGCGCGAGGCATGGACGATCGGCGCGACGATGCGGCGGCGCTTTCGCCAGAGATCGCCATCGCTGATGAACAGCCCGTCGCCGAGCAGCGGCGACAACGCGTGGCGCATCTGCGGCGTCTTGCGCTGAAAGCTTTCGTGCAGCGCGATAAAGGCCTGCGCCACGGTGTCGGGGCTGTTGCAGACAAACAGCTTGCGGCTGAGGATGCGGGTCGAAAAGAACTGATATTCGAAGCATTTCTCCTCGAACACCGCGAGGAAGTTGCGGCGCGCCACGGCGATCATTGCGAACAGCGGCAGCGGCTCCTTGGGTCGCTCGGGATACGGCGGCACGAACGTGCTCATGGTGCGGAGCTTGCGGGCTGGCGGAGGGCGAGGCAAGCCGCGAGGTCGAGCGTCGGCGCCGCCCCGGCGGCGTCCTCCGGCCGGCCCGGTACGGCGCTGAGGACGGCATCGACGATCAGCCGCCCGAGCTCATGCGCCGGCAGATCGCGCCGTTGCGGCACGCCGGCAGTTGGCCAGATCGCGTAGTCGCTGGACGCTTCGTCAAAGCCGAAATGGCGGAAGGCGCCCGACAGACTGGGCAGGTGGTCGCCGTAAAAGGCGAGCAGCGCGGGCGAGCCGCGCTCGTCGAGGCCCGACATCAGGCGGCGCAGCATCTCGTCCGACTGGCGAAGCCCGTCGAGATAGCGCAACAGCCCGGCGCCGTCCGGCACCGCGGCCGGATCGAGGATGCCGGCCACCGCCGGGGCGATCGGTGGTCCTTTCGCCAGCCAGGGGCCGTGATTGCCCATGGTAATCGCGAAGATGAAGGTGCGCGGGCCTTCGCGGTCGAGGGTATGCAGGATCTGGTCGGCAAACTCGGCATCCGGGTAATACGGCGGCGCCTGCGGGCCGCCCAGCGTCTCGCTGCCGAGAAACCGTTCGAAGCCGAGCGCCGGCATCGCCAGGTCGCGCCGGAAGAAGCGGCGGTCGAACGGGTGCAGGCAGATCGTGCGATAACCGGCCCGGCGCAGCCGCCAGACCTGCGATCGGATCGGCACCCGCGCCAGCGCGTAATAGGGGTTGAACCGATCGTAGCCGAGTTCGCTCTCGGGAATCCCGGTCAGGACGGCGAATTCAGCGCGCATCGTGTTGGCGCCCCAAGCCGGCACGGCGAGCCGGCCGGACAGCGCCGCGCCGCCGCAGCAGGCATCGAAGCCGGACAGCAGCGCGCGCGGAATGAGCGGCGACAGCCGGCGCGCATCGAAAAACGATTCGCATTGCACGACGACGATCGGGACATCGGGTCCGCCGTCGCACCGGCCTAGATCATGCACCACGGCGGGCGCGGCCAGCGCCTGCTGCCGTGCCGGGCGCTCGGCCCGGGCGACAACGGTATGGACGATCAGCATGGCAAAGGGGCCGAGCGCCGCGGCGTCGGCAAACGGCTCGCCGCTCGGCGCGAGGCGGCGCAGCAGGCCCGCCGCAGCGCCGAGCAGCGGCTCGTGCGCGAACAGCCAGACGAGGGCGGCCATCGGTACGAGCGCGACCAGCGCCGTGGCCGGAAGCGGCGTCCACAGCGGCGGCTCGACGATGAGCAGCGCGAGCGCCGCTGCAAATGCCGCCGCCGCGCCGCCGAGCACCAGCCCCGGCCCGGCGAACGGCAGATAAAGCTGCGGGTGGGTAAAGACCTGCGGCAGCTCGACGCTTTCCGAAAACACCACCGGCTCGCGCAGCGTCGCGCGCATCGTGTGATCGGTGAGGGTAAAGGCGGCGCCAAGCGCCAGGACGACGAGCCCGGCAAACAGCGGCCGCCCGGTCGCAATGCCGAGCAACGCGGCGCCGAACGCCAGCGGCGCCAGATCGAGC
>DASYUS010000595.1:0-2798 GCA_036000945.1 Allostellaceae bacterium | reverse complement strand
CACCGCCGATAGGAGCGCCTCGGTGTAGGGGTGCTGCGGCCGGCTGAACAATTGGGCGCGGTCGGCGATCTCGACGATCTTGCCGAGATACATGACGGCGATGCGGTGGCTGATGTGCTCGACGACGGCGATGTCGTGGGCGATGAACAGATAGGAGAGGCCGAACTCCTTCTGCAGATCGCCGAGCAGGTTGATGACCTGCGCCTGCACCGAGACGTCGAGTGCGGAGACCGGTTCGTCGCAGATGATGAGGCCGGGGTTGAGCGCCAATGCCCGCGCGATGCCGATGCGCTGGCGCTGGCCGCCGGAGAATTCGTGCGGGTAGCGGTTGAGCGCTTCGGCTCTGAGGCCGACCTTGGCGGCCAGTGCCTCGACCCGCTCGGTGAGGGCGTGGCCCTCGGCGACGCCGTAATTGGTCAAGGGCTCGGCGATGATGTCGCGGATCCGGAGGCGCGGGTTGAGGGAGGAGTAGGGGTCCTGGAACACCACCTGCAATTCGCGCCGGTAGGGCCGCATCGCGCGCCGCGACAGCTGGTCGATGCGCTCGCCGTTGACGCGAACTTCGCCGGCGGTCGGCTCGATCAGCTTCAGGATCGCCTTGCCGGCGGTCGACTTGCCGCAGCCGCTCTCGCCGACGAGGCCCAAGGTCTCGCCCTCGGCAATGTCGAAGGAAACGCCGTCGACCGCATGCACGTGACCGACGGTGCGCTGCAACACCCCCTTCTTCACCGGGAAGTGTTTTACCAACCCGCGCACCGAAAGGAGCGGCGCCCCCGCCTCCGCGCTCATGCCTGCGCCACGAGCTCAGAGTGGAAACAGGCGGCGTAGTGCCCTGCCTCTTTCTCCTCGAAGGCCGGCATCTCGCGGCGGCAGACATCGGTGGCGAAGGTGCAGCGCGCCGCAAACGGGCAACCGGGGATCTCGTCCTTCAGCGAGGGCACGGTGCCGGGGATCTCGGCGAGGCGCGGCAAGCGCTCCGGCGCGAGGCTGGCGCCGAGCTTCGGCACCGAGGCGAGGAGGCCTCTCGTATAGGGATGCAGCGGCCGGCGGAACAAGTCGCGGACCGGCGCCTCTTCGGCCTTCCGCCCGGCATACATGACGACGACCCGCTGCGCCATCTCGGCGACGACGCCGAGATCGTGGGTGATCAGCACGATCGCCGCGTCGATCTTGGCTTTCAGCTCGCGCATCAGGTCGAGGATCTGCGCCTGGATCGTCACGTCGAGCGCCGTCGTCGGCTCGTCGGCGATCAAGAGCTTCGGGTTGCAGGCGAGCGCCATCGCGATCATCACGCGCTGCCGCATGCCGCCCGACAGCTGATGCGGGTATTGCGTGAGGCGCCGTTCGGCCTCGGGGATGTGGACGAGGCGCAGCATCTCGACCGCGCGGCCGAGCGCCGCCTTCTTGTCAAACCCTTGATGCAGGGTCAGCGTCTCGGCGATCTGCCGGCCGATCGTCAGCACCGGGTTCAATGAGGTCATCGGCTCCTGGAAGATCATCGAGATCTCGTTGCCGCGCACCGCGCGCATCTCGGCTTCGCTGAGTCCGCGCAGATCGCGCCCGGCAAAACCGATGACGCCGGAGACGATGCGGCCCGGCGGCGATGGCACGAGGCGCAGGACCGACAACGCGGTGACGCTCTTGCCGCAGCCCGATTCGCCGACGATCGCCAGCGTTTCGCCCGGCATCACGTGAAACGACACGCCGTCGACCGCCCGCACGATGCCGTCGCGGGTGAAGAACCAGGTCTTCAGATCGGCGACTTCGAGCAGCGGCCGCCGCGTTGTCGCGCGTTCCGGCGGCGGGTCGACGGCAGCGGCCGTCGTCTCGGCGGCGACGGCTGCTACCGCCATCGGGCGCTCACAGCCGGCGCGCCAGGCGCGGGTCGAGCGCGTCGCGCAGCCCGTCGCCCAACAGGTTGATCGCCAGCACCGTCAGCGACAGCATGATCCCGGGGAATAGCACGATGTAATAGGCGATCTGAAAGAGGCTGCGCCCCTCGGCCATGATGTTGCCCCAGGAGGGGATATTGGGCGGCGTGCCGGCGCCGATGAACGACAGGATCGCCTCGGTGATCATCGCCCCGGCGGCGATGAACGTGCCCTGGACCAGGAGCGGCGGCAGCGTATTCGGCACGATGTGACGCCACAACGTCCGATAAAACCCGGTGCCGCTGGCTATCGCCGCCTCAACATAAGGCTGCTCGCGCAGCGTCAGGACGATGCCGCGCACCAGCCGGGTCACGCGCGGCACGTCGGCAACGGTGATCGCAAAGATCACGTTCTCCATGCTGGCGCGGGTCAGGGCCATCAGCGCGATCGCGATCAAGACCGGCGGGATGGACATCAGCCCGTCCATGATGCGCATGACAATCGAATCGACCCAGCGAGTGAAGCCGGCGACGACGCCGATCGCCAAGCCAATCGTCGTACTGAGCAAAGCGACACTGATGCCGACGATCAGCGATACGCGCGCACCGTAGATTGTCCGGCTGTAGACGTCGCGGCCGAGCATGTCGGTGCCGAACCAATAGTCGGCCGAGGGCCATTTGAGCCGCTGGATCGGCGCCAGCGCCTGCGGGTCGATCGTGCCGAGCCACGGCGCAAACACCGCCATCCCCGCCATCAGCAACAGCAGCACGCTGCCGACGACGATCGTCGGGTGCCGCCGGACATAGCGCCGGACGCCGCTGCGAGGCGCCGGCGCGGCGACGGGAAGGGTGAGATCGCTTTGGACGACGGCCATGCCTAACGCATCCGTTCGTCACCCCCGCGCACGCGGGGGTCCAGGACAACCGG
>DASYUS010000594.1:0-7497 GCA_036000945.1 Allostellaceae bacterium | reverse complement strand
CTCTTTCCGCAGGGAGCGCCAACGGGGCGCCTCGCTCCACGATTCATTAGAGGCAACGGCAGCGCTGCACAAGGGGTGCGCAGCGCCGCCCAACGCCGCTGTGCGGTCCGGTTGGCCCGCTGTTGGTCTGTCGCCGGGCTTTCCCCTTCGTTTTTCCGCCCGGTCCGGTGAGGATAGCGCCGCCCGGTCGTGGTGGTCGATGAGCAGGGTTGAATGATCTCCGCCTTCGCACTGGTAATCGTTGCCGCCACCCTGATCGTGGCGGCAGGCTCGGCGCTGCAGGCGGCGACCGGCATGGGGATGGCGCTGTTCGCGGCGCCGCTGCTGGCGCTGATCGATCCCGCCTTCGTGCCGGGACCGGCGCTCTGCGCCGTCATGGCGCTGTCGGCGGCGGTGGCGTGGCGCGAACGCGTCGCCATCGATCGTCGGATCCTCACGACAGCGCTGGCGGGTCTCGGCGGGGGTTGTGCGATCGGGGCAATGCTGCTCGCCGTCCTGATCGGTCTCGATCTCGGCCGCGTTTTTGCCGCGCTGATCCTGGCGGCGGTTCTCTTGAGCGTGGCGGGGCTGCAGGTTCGCACCAACACGCTGACGCTCTTGGTCGGCGGAGCGGCTTCGGGGGTGCTCGGCACGATGTCGGGGGTCCATGGTCCGCCGATCGCCCTCGTGTTGCAGCACGAAGCGCCGGACCGCTTACGGGCAACGCTGTGCGCCTTCTTTGCGGTCGGCGGCATGGTGTCGATAGCAGCGCTCGCCGCCGCCGGCGTCCTGGGCCTCGGACAAATCGGCCTGGGCCTCGAGCTGCTGCCGGGCGTGGCGGTCGGCCTCGCGCTCGCGCCGCCCCTCGCCCGTCGCATCGACCGGCGCCGGGCACGGATTGCCGTGCTGGTGATCTCCAGCCTCAGCGCCCTGGCGCTGCTGTTGCATTAGGGGACGATCTCTTCGGATCGCCCCCTGGTGGCCGCTTGCGCGTTCCACACCGGGGCCAACTCGCGTAGGCTGGAAACTGCGGGGTTGACGCAATCGAGAGGGAATGTCCGACATGATGCACACTTGGCATTTCAGCGAGATGGCCTACCACCCGGCCTGGGAGCACCTGAAGGACTCCTACCGGGTCGTCATCCCGAGCCGGCTGTTCGACCCGAAGGTCGGCGCCGACCTCTACCATCGCTATCTCGACGAATGGGCATTGTGCGACGAGCTCGGCATCAACATCATGACCAACGAGCACCACGCGACGGCGACCTGCGCCGACAGCGTCTGCACGATCCCGATGGCGATCCTCGCGCGCGAGACGAAGAAGGTGCGCCTCCTCGCGCTCGGCATGCCGATCGGCAACCGCAACGACCCCATTCGCATCGCCGAGGAATATTCGATCATCGACGTGATCTCGCGCGGCCGGCTCGACATGGGCTTTGTCAAGGGCGTGCCGTTCGAGATCGCGCCGGCCAACACCAACCCGGCCGACCTCGCCGACCGCTTCTGGGAGGCGCACGACCTGATTTTGAAGGCGATGACCAGCCTCGACGGTCCCTTCAACTGGGAGGGCACGCATTTCCAGTACCGCTCGGTCAATGTCTGGCCGCGCCCCTGGCAAGAGCCGCACCCGCCGGTGTGGATGCCGGTCGGCAGCGAGGGGAGCGCGGCGGAAGCCGCAGCGCGCGGCATCACGATCGGCGTCCTCAACACCGGCTGGGCGAGGACGCCGGCGATCTTCGCCGCCTACCGCAAGAAGGCGGCGGAAGTCGGCCGCGCGCCGACCCCCGACAAGCTCGCCTACATGGCACTGATCGGCGTCGGCGAGACGCGCGAGGAGGGCTGGCGGCGCGCCGACCAGATCCTCGACTACAGCCGCACTTCGGGGGTCGTCGCGCCGCAATTCGCCAACCCGCCGGGCTATGTCCCGGCCGCGGGCGCGGCGCAGATGCTGAAATCGGGGGGCGCCATGGCGGCGCGCGCGACCCGCGTCCAAACGAAGGACGGCACGCCGATCAACCCGCGCACGATGACCGTCGAACAGGCGATCGACGCCGGCCTCTCCTTCGCCGGCACCCCCGACGATGTGTGGGACCAACTGAAGGCCTTCTACGACCACGTCGGCGGCTTCGGCCACCTCCTAATGATGGGCCAAGGCGGCCACATCAGCCACGCCGACACCGTCGCCAACCTGACCCTGTTCTCGAAGGAAGTGCTGCCGCGGCTGGCGGAATTGGGGTGAGAAGCCGGTGGCGCAGCGCGTAGGGTGGGCTGAGCGGAGCGAAGCCCATCGAACCTCGCGGGGGCGTCAATGGTGGGCTTCGCGGCGCTCAGCCCACCCTACGAACCCTCACACCAGTCCCAACCGCAATTGAAGCCGGGCCGCGGCGCTACAACAGCTGCCCGCGCGCCAGCCGCGGGCGGTCGCCGAGCGTGCCCATGGCGTGGCGCATCAGGAGGCGCTTCAAGGGCGGCAGCCGGTGGACCATCGCCAGGCCGAGGTCGCGGACGAGACGGACGGGTGGGATCGTGTTGGAGAAGAGGCGGTTGAGCCCGTCGGTCACGGCGGCGAGCAGGAGCGCGTCGGCGCGGCGCCAGCGCTCGTAGTGTTCGAGCACCATGTCGTCACCGATGTCGAGGCCGCGGCGGCGCTGGTCGACGATCAGTTCGGCGAGCGCGGCGACGTCGCGGATCGCGATGTTGAGGCCCTGGCCGGCGATCGGGTGGATGACGTGCGCCGCCTCGCCGACGAGCACCAGGCGGCGCGCCCGGTAGCGCTCTGCCTGCATCAGCGCGAGCGGATAGGCCCAGCGCGGCCCCACCGGCGCGATCTCCCCGAGAAACCCGCCGAAGCGGGCGCCCAGCTCGGCGGCGAATTCCGCCTCGGGCAGGGCCAGGATGCCCGGCGCCAGATCGGCGTCTTCGGTCCACACGATCGACGAGCGGTTCCCCGTCATCGGCAGGATCGCGAACGGCCCCGCCGGCAGGAAGTGCTCGACGGCGATCCCGCGATGCGGGCGGGCATGCGCCACCGTCGTGACGATCCCGGTCTGATGATAGCGCCATTCGATGGCACGGATGCCGTTGGCCTGGCGCAGCGGCGACTCCCTGCCGTCGGCGGCGGCGACCAGCCGCGCCCGCAGCCGCTCCGCTCCGTCGAGCACCGCAACCGCGGTCGTCTCGCTCGCCTCCAGCGCCGCGACCCGGCGCCCGGCGAAGAGGCGTAGCGTCGGCAGGCTGCGGGCCCGCTCATAGAGCGCGCGGCGCAACACGCGGTTCTCGACGATGTAGCCGAGCGGCGTGTCGCCGCCGAGGTCGCGCGAATCGTAATGCAGAAACAGCGGCGAATCGTCGTCGGCGACGCGGATTTCGCGGATCGGCTCGGCCGCGCCGGCGACCTGCGGCCACAGCCCGATGCCGTCGAACACCAGGCGCGAGCCGTAGGCGATCGCCGAGGTGCGCCCGTCAAAGTCGTCCGCCAGCATCGCCGCCGGGTCTTGCGGATCGACGACCGCAACCTCGAGCCCGGCACCGGCACAAGCGACCGCCAGCAGCATGCCGGTCAGCCCGGCGCCCGCGATCACCAGCTCGGCATCATCCGCCATGACAACGGCTCGCCATCGCAACCATCGGCAGTGCGTAACATGGTTAATGCCGGCATTGTCAATTGCCGGCGAGAGCCTGACACGTCAAGAATGAGAGGCCCGGGACAACCGGGCGTGGCCGTAGCGGGAGACAGGCACGATGGCGACGATCAGCACCACGATCACCAACGGCATCACCCTCGGCACCGCCGGGAGCTATGCCTCGCCGTTGACCATAACCGCGACCGGCGCGGTCGAGGCGGCCAGCGGCGATGCGATCTACGGCGACAACACGCAGGCCTGGACCGTTGTCAACTCCGGCACGGTCGCCGCAACCTCGGGCTACGGCGTCGACCTAAAGAACGGCGGTAGCGTGACCAACGGCGCGGGCGGCGCGAGCGCGGCGCTGATCTCCGGCTCTGACCGAGGGGTGTATATCAACAGCTACGGTACCGGCGCCAATTTCGCCACGATCGCCGGCACCAGCTACGGCGCGGTCGGCGTCTTCCTGCAGGGCGGCGGCGGCGTGACCAACGGCGGGAGCGGCGCGAGCGCGGCGCTGATCTCCGGCGGTGCCCGGGGTGTCATTATCTCAGGCCATCTCGGCACCGTCGCCAATTTCGCCACGATCGCGGGCACCAGTTACGCCGGCGTCGTCCTGGGGGCCGGCGGCAGCGTGACCAACGGCGCGAGCGCTGCAACCGGGGCGCTGATCTCCGGCGGGCAATTCGGCGTCTACATCGCGGGCGGTGCCGGCACCGTCGCCAACGCCGGCACGATCGCGGCCGGCGTCGGCGTCAAGCTGTTCGCCGGCGGCAGCATCGACAACAGCGGGGTGATCCAGGGCCAGGGGGTGGCGGTGGTCGGCAGCGGCACGCTGACCAACAGCGGCACGATCAGCGCAACGGGCGGCACCGGCGTGAACTTTTTCGGCGGCGCCGTCACCAACGCCGCCGGCGGCTTGATCGAGGGAGTGAGCGGCGGCGGCGTGCAATTCTCTGGGGCCGGCACGCTGAGCAATGCCGGCACGATCACCGGCCACTACAGCGGCGCCATCCTTTTGGGCGGCGGCCGCGTGACCAACCTCGCCGGTGCGCAGATCGTCGGCGGTTCGTTCGGGATCTACGTTGCCGGCGCTGCCGGCACGGTGACGAACAGCGGTACGATCACCGGGGCGGGCGGCACAGCGGTGGCGTTCAGCGCCTCTTTCGACAAATTGATCGTCAACCCGGGGGCGGTGTTTAACGGCATCGTCAACGGCGGCGGCGGCACCGACGAGATCGATTTCGCCAAGACCGGGGCGGTCTCGCTGAACCCGCAATATGTCGGCTTCTCGATTGTCCACCTCGGCAACGGTGCCGCCAACAGCCTGACGCTGAGCAACGCCGACTTCACCGGGGTCCTCAGCGACACCATTACCATCGTCGGCGGCAATGCCGGCAATACGATCAACGCCGCGGCGGTCAGCGGCCCGCACCGGGTAGTGGTGACCGGCAGCGCGGCGGCCGACACGCTGATCGGCGGCGGCGGCAACGACATCCTCAACGGCGGCGGCAGCAACGACACGCTGACCGGCAATGGCGGCGCCGACACGCTGAACGGCGGGATCGGCGCCGACGCCATGGCCGGCGGCTTCGGCAGCGACACCTACGTCGTCGACACTGCCGGCGACGTGGTGACCGAGGGATCGAACGCGGGCACCGACACGGTCAACACCACCCGGGCGAACTATACCCTCGGGGCCAATGTCGAGAACCTGACCTTCACCGGCGCCGGCAACTTCGCCGGCACCGGCAACGCGCTGAACAATGTCATCACCGGCGGCGCCGGCAACGACAGTCTGGTCGGCGGCGACGGCAACGACACGCTGAACGGCGGCGGCGGCAACAATACGCTCAATGGCAACACCGGCAACGACACGCTCAACGGCAGCACCGGCAACGACACGCTGATCGGTGGCCAGGGCAATGACACGCTGACCGGCGGGGCCGGCAACGACACGCTGCGCGGCGGCACTGGTGCCGACACGCTGATCGGCCTCGCCGGCAACGACACGCTGAGCGGTGACGACGGCGTCGACACGCTGAACGGCGGGGCCGGCAACGACGCGATGGCCGGCGGCCAGGGCAACGACACCTACACCGTCGACACAGCCGGCGACGTGGTGACCGAGGGGTCGGGCGCCGGCAGCGACACGGTCAAGACCAGCCTGGCGAGCTATACCCTCGGCGCCAATCTCGAGAACCTGACCTTCACCGGCGCCGGCAACTTCGCCGGCACCGGCAACGTGCTGAACAACACCATCACCGGCGGCGGCGGCAACGACACGCTGAACGGCGGCGACGGCAACGACACGCTGAACGGCGGCGGCGGCAACAACACGCTCAACGGCAACGCCGGCAACGACACGCTCAACGGCAGCACCGGCAACGACGTGCTCATCGGCGGCGCCGGCAACGACGTGCTGACCGGCGGCGGCGGCAATGACACGCTCGCCGGCGGCCTCGGCAACGACCAGCTTACCGGCGGCGGCGGCAACGATTCGTTCCGCTTCGACACCGCGCTCGGGGCGACGAATGTCGACCAGATCTTCGACTTCACCAGCGTCGCCGACCAGATCCTGCTGGAGAATGCCATATTCACCGCCGCCGGCGCGCCCGGCACGTTGGCGGCATCGGCATTCTTCACCGGCGGCGGCGCGCACGACGCGGACGACCGGATCATCTACAACGGCGCCACCGGCGCTCTGATCTACGATTCCAACGGCACCGGCGCCGGCGGCGCGACGCAATTCGCCCTCTTGTCCACCGGCCTCGCCCTCACCAACAACAATTTCCAGATCGTCTGACCCCGGCCCGCGCCCGCCTCAGGCGGAGGGCGCTTCGCGGCCGACCAAGTAGACGCTGGGATCAAGCGCGTGCGCGCCATAGCCGAGCGTGTTCGGGTTGTTCGCAAAGGCGCGGTCGTGCGCCTCGATCTGCTCGGCGTAGTTGGCGCGGTAGCGGCGATAGGCCTCTTCGTGGCGGGCGAGCGCCGCCGGGTGGAACTCGGCCTCGGGCGGCGGCAAGAGGTCGAAATGCCCGCCGGTGTCATGCCCGCGCACCAGCGGCGTGCACATCCGCACGGTGCCGGTGAGCCGGCAATGCGCCGGGATGTAGCTGATGCCGATGCCGACCCGCCGATGACCGGCGCGGTTCGGCGCCGAGCGGTGGCGGCACAGCGTGTGGTGCAGCGAGAAGCTGCCGGCCGGCACCGCCATCATCTCGGTGTCGCTCTCTTCGAACGCTTCGCCGATCGCCTGGCCGCCGCCGTTGATGCTGTCCTTGAGGCCGAGCGCGGCATGGTGCAGCTGGCGCGGCTCGCCGCGTGACGAGACGACCTCCATGCAGCCGGCTTCCGCCGTGGCGTCGCTCAGTGCCACCCAGGCGGTGACGTGCTCGTAGGGGGTGATGCCGAAATAGGTCGCGTCCTGGTGCCATGCGGCAAAGGTCGGGCTGTGCGCCTCCTTGATGAAAAAGGTCGCGGTGAAGACGAGGATGTCCGGGCCGATAACGCTCTCGACCGCGTCGAGGATCTTCTTGTGGCGAACGAGCGTGTCGAGCCACGGCAGAAAGACGTAGGCCGCCGAGCGCCAGCGCCAGTCGCCCTGGTTGACCGGCTTGCCGAGCCAGCGCTCGTAGCGTGCCAGCCCTTCGTTGCAGTCGGCGAGCTCGGCCGGCGACAGCGCCGCCAGCGGGTAGAGATAGCCGTCATAGCGGTATTGCTCGATTTGTGCGGACGTCAGCATCTGTCGTTCTCCCGCGGCGTCTATGACAGGGCATCTTAGCACTTTGAGCGGCCGTCCGGCGCCGGGTAATGTTTCTTCGACCGAGGGAGGATGCCGATGGATTTCGCCGACGCGCCCGACCATGCCGCCTTCCGCGCCGAGTTTCGCGCC
>DASYUS010000593.1:0-6744 GCA_036000945.1 Allostellaceae bacterium | reverse complement strand
AGCCGCATTCCCGGCGAAAGCCGGGACCCACCCTTCCGCCGATCGAGTTGTTGACGCGTGGGTCCCGGCTTTCGCCGGGAATGCGAAACTGTAATTCAACGCAGGGCGTCGGAGAGGGGAAGCTGCGCGAGCTCGCGAGATGACTACAACGCAAATTGACTCCGGTATGAGCCATTCGCCCCAGGCGGGCGCGGCCGCGGGAGCCTTGTCGAGCGCCAGCCGATGGCCGGCTCGGCCCCGCCGAGGAGATCGCGGCCCTCGCCGTCTCCCTCGCCTCGGTCGGCGCGATCACCCCCCAACCCTCCCCTCGAGGGCCCATCGAGGGAGGGCTTTGAAATGCGATAGCCCGGACCTGCTCCGTGGCCGAGCTTGCCCGGGCGGGGGCTTCTGTTAAATTCGCCTCGAACCCGCCGAGGAGGACCCCCGATGAAGCTTCTGCGCTATGGCCCGACGGGCCAGGAAAAGCCCGGCTTGCTCGACCGCGACGGCAAGATCCGCGACCTGTCGGGGACGGTTCCCGACATCGCCGGCGACGCCCTCTCGCCGGCCGCGCTCGACCGGCTGCGCCGGCTCGATCCGGCCTCGCTGCCATTGGTCGGCGGCGCGCCGCGGCTCGGCCCCTGCGTCGGCGCGGTGTCGAAGATCGTCGCGATCGGCCTCAATTACCGCTTGCATGCCCAGGAGGCGGGGATGCCGATCCCCAGCGAGCCGATCTTCTTCCTCAAGGCGGTCTCGTCGATCTGCGGGCCGAACGACGACACGATCATCCCCAGAGGCTCGCAGAAGACCGATTACGAGGTCGAGCTCGGCATCGTCATCGGCAGCCGGGCGAGCTATGTCAGCGAAGCAGACGCACGAAAGCACGTCGCCGGGTATTGCGTCGTCAACGACGTCAGCGAACGGGAATTTCAGATCGAGCGCGGCGGCCAGTGGACCAAGGGGAAGAGCGCCGACACGTTCTGCCCGATCGGCCCCTGGCTGGTCACCGCCGACGAGGTGCCCGACCCCGGCAAGCTGCAGCTGTGGACCGAGGTCAACGGCGAGCGGCGGCAGAACAGCAACACCGGCGACCTGATCTTCGGCGTCGATCAGATCGTCAGCTATGTCAGCCAGTTCATGACGCTGTTGCCGGGCGATGTCATCCCGACCGGCACGCCGTCGGGGGTGGCGATGGGCTTCAAGCCGCCGAAATTCCTCAAACCCGGCGACCGGGTTCGCCTCTCGGTTGAAGGACTCGGCGAGCAGAGCCAGAATCTCGTCGCCTGGCAGGGCTGATCGGGCCGGCGCGGAATGGCGGTGAGCGGCGCGAGAGCGCAATGTGAGCGCTAGCGCAATGCGACTCTTTTACGCTATGGTTCGGCCTGCTGCGCGCCCGCCGCGTTCTATCGGACGTTTAGAGGCCCTATGTACGACCGCCGCCCCGAGTTCTTCCCCCAAGACACGCCCCCCGCCCCCGGCCGCCGCGTCGATGCGACGGTGAAATGGTTCAACGCCAGCAAAGGGTTCGGTTTCGTCACCCTGTCCGACGGGACGCAGGATGCCTTTCTGCCGATGGCGATCCTGCGCCGTGCCGGCTATGACGATGTGCGCGAAGGGGCGCTCATCACCTGCGAGGTCGGCGTCGGCGCCAAGGGCCCGCTCGTCACCAATGTGTTGAACATCGACAACAGCACCGCCGTCGCCCCGCATTCCGGCGGGTTCGACCGCCACCCGCAGCGCCCGTCGACCTCGGTCGAGGGCGCGGTCAAATGGTTCGAGCCGGAAAAAGGCTACGGGTTCATCTCGCCCGATGGCGGCGGCAAGGACGTTTTCGTTCACATCACCGCGCTGCGGCGCAGCGGCGTCAATGCGCTCGGGCCCGGCCAGCGGGTGCGGGTCGATGTCGTCGACGGCAAAAAAGGCCTCGAGGCCGACCGCATCACCGTGATTTCCTGAGAGCGGGCGGCGGACGCCGCGCTCGGAAGCGATCGCGAGACGACGCCGGCGCGGCTTTTTACGGGCCGGCTCACCGATGGGTTTACAACCCCGACCGCAGGGAGCACCTTGGCGCTCGGCAGAAGGCGAGAGCCGCGCTCTCACCGAATACGACGAGAAGCCAGAAGATGGATTTGCGCGACACGATCCGGACGTACAAGCTGTTTTCCGGGTCTTACGACATTGTTTTTGGCCCCGTCTTTCATCCCGGACGCAAAGAGGCAGTGCGGGTCGCCAATGACAAGCCGGGCCAGCGCATCCTCGAGGCCGGGGTCGGCACCGGGCTGTCGCTGCCCTATTTCCGCGCCGATTCGCAGATCACCGGGATCGACGTCTCGGCCGAGATGCTCGAGAAGGCGCGCCGCCGGGTCGTAAAGCAGGGGCTGAAGCACGTCGCCGCGCTGCACGTCATGGACGCTGAGCACCTCGATTTCGAGGACAATACGTTCGACGCGGTGCTGGCGCTTTACGTTGCCTCGGTCGTGCCGAGCCCGGCGCGGTTCGCCGCGGAGATGCGGCGGGTATGCATTCCCGGCGGCACGATCGTCCTGGTCAACCACTTCACCAGCGAAAACTGGGCGCTGCGCTTCATGGAAAAGCGCCTGGCGCATCTCGCCCGCCATATCGGTTTCCACGCCGATTTCCCGCTCGATGCCTTCCTGCGCGAAAGCCGGCTCACAGCCCGCGAAATCCGTCCGAGCAATCTGTTCGGCTACTGGCGGCTGTTGCGCTGCATCAACGAAAAGCCGGCCTCGACGCTCGATTGACGACGCGCCAGCGGCTTGACGGCGTACCGGGCGCTATCGACATGGAGAGAATGCCTGATCGGCTTGCCGATATCGCCCGAACCGTCGCTAGCGGCGGTTTTGCCTTTGTGCGCGCACCGAAGATGCGCGACGTGCTGGAGGGTGCCGGGCTCGCCGACTGGGACAGCTTTGCGCGCAGCTGGGACGACCTCGGCGTTGACGCCTACATGGCCGATGGCGGGCGCTACCGGCGCCGCCGCTTCGCCTGCTTTCGCGCGAGCCCCGAGGGGATCGTCCGCAAGCCGCAGCAGCCGCATTACCAGAGCCGCGACTACAACCCGCTCAACGGCGGGATCGAGCGCTGGTTCGAGCCGGTCAGCGACCGGATTGCGGCGCATCCGGCCTTGCGCGCGATCCTTGCCACTTGCCGCACGCTGTTCGACGGCCTGACCCCGGCGGCGCTGCGCCCCCGCTCCTGGCATGTCGAGATCCACCAGTTTCGCATCGAGGCGCGCTCGGGCCATGAGGGGCGGCCGACCCCGGAAGGGATGCATCGCGACGGGGTCGACTGGGTGCTGGTGCTGTTGGTGAACCGAGTCAACATTGCCAGCGGCGAGACGAGCATCGGCGATCTCGCCAAGCATCCGCTCGGCAGCTTTACGTTGACCGACCCGCTGGACGCGGCGGTGACCGACGACAACCGCGTCTATCACGGGGTCACCCCGGTAACGCCGCTCGACCCGGCGCGGCCCGGGCACCGCGACGTGCTCGTCGTCACCTTCCGCCGGGAATAGCCGCCTCGCCGGCCTCAATAGATCGGCGAGGTGGCGTGCTTGACGATGAAACGGATCTCGGCGACCGCCTTGGTGACCGCCTGGCCGATCAGATCGAGTCGGCCGAGCGCCTCGACCCGCGCCTTTGTGCCGGCGATCTCGTCGGGGTCGAGGACAAGGCCGAGCAAATCGCAGGCATCGATCAGGCAGATCAGCACGATGTCGCGCGGATCGGGGATTTCCTCGGTCAGCAGCACCTGCCGCAGCCGCGCCCTGACCTCGCGCTGCTCGCGGTCGTCGACAATCGGATAGCGGCGGGTGTGGAACACCCACAGGAAGCGGCCGTTTTCCTCGCGCAAGATGCCTTTGGCGACCAGACGCTGGACGGCGCGTTCCTGATATCCGCCGGCGTTGAGCGTGATCAGTTCGAGGGCGCTAGCGGTGCTGAGTTCCGCGCCCGCTTCGGCAAGCCGTGCGAGGACATCGTCGAGGATGTCGTCGCCGGTCGGCTTGGTGTCGACGACGATGAACTGCTCCGGGTCGGTGTCGACCCGGTTGGCGAGCGCCAACTCCATCAGCGCTGCACCCGCCAGCACGATCTCGGCGGCCGACAGCGGCAGATCGACAAACCTGCCCTGCGCGTCGTCAAGCTGCAGCAGAACGATTTCTTCGACAAAACCCAGCATCGCCGGCCCTCAGCGCGCCGCTGCGATAGCCGACTCGGCATCCGCCTGGATCGAAAAAATCCGGTCGAACCCGCTGATCGAAAACACCTCGCGGACATTGGCCGCCAATCCGAACAGCACCACCTTGCCGTTGGCCTGCTGCACCTTCTTCGCCATCACCAGGAGAACCCGCAGGCCGGCGCTGCTGATGTACTCCAGCTTCGACATGTCGACGGCAAGGTGAGGGACGCCGCCCGCGAGGACTTGCGCGAAACTCTCCTCCGCCGACGGGGCGGTGCCGCTGTCGAGTCGGCCGGTCAGCCTTACGATCCCGACATCGCCCGACTGCTCGTGCACAAATTCCATTGCAACCCTCGCGCCACGGTTGTCACGTTTGGTTAGCACAACGCCGATTGCGGAGGCAATAGACCGGCGATACCATCTCTCTCATCACCGTCTGCGGGGTGCGCTATGCATGGCACGCTGCAGCAGTTCAACGGGAGACGCTTAACCCGCGATGATCGGACTTGGCTAGGCGCCGCAGTCGCGGTAGGAGAAGCGATGGCCGCAAAAGAACTTCGGGTTGAACCGCTGGTTGCCGAGATCCCGCGGCTGATCGATTGGCTGGAGGCCGGCTGTGCCGCCGAAGGGCTCGCAGAGGATGCCACGCTGCAGGTCGCGCTCGCTGTCGAGGAAGCCGTCTCGAACGTGATCAACCATGCCTTTGCCGGGCTGCCGCCGCCCTATCTGATCATCGTCCGGCTCGACATCACGAGACAATTGGTTGCTGTCGAAATCGTCGACAACGGCCACCCGTTCGACCCAACGGCGACGCCCGATCCCGATGTCTCGGTCTCGCTCGAAGGACGCAGCCCCGGCGGGCTGGGGATCCACCTGATCCGAGGTATGATGGATCGCGTCCGCTACCGCCGCGCCGACGACAACAACATTTTACGGCTGGAGCAGATAAGGCGGTGATCGGGCTCACGGCCGGAAAGTCAGGGCAAGGCAGGTGATGTCGTCGGACTGCTCAGCCCCGGCGGCAAACAGCGTCGTTGCAGCGAGCACACCGCGGACGAGGTCGGCGGCGCTGCGGCCGCGCCCTGCCTCCAGCGCCGCTTCGAGCCGCGCGTCGCCGAATTGCTCGTTGGCGGCGTTGAACGCCTCGGTGATCCCGTCGCTGAACAGAAACAGCGTATCGCCGGGCCCAAGCGTGGTCTCGTCGATGCGATAGGGCATCTCCGGGTCGATGCCGAACGGGATGCCGGTGGCGCCGAGCGTGGCGCGACCGCCTCCGGCGTGCAGCAGATGCGGCGGGTTGTGCCCGGCATTGCAATAGCGCAGCACGCCGCTTCCAAGATCGAGCACGCCGTGAAACAGCGTGACGAACATGCAGGCGGTGTTGTGCGTGGCGAGCAAGCGATTGGCCTCTGCCATGCCGTCGGCCATATCGCCGCTGGCCAGGCCGCGCATCACGGTGCGCGAGACCGCCATGAACAGCGCCGCCGGCGTCCCCTTCCCGGAGACGTCGGCGACGGTGACGGCGAGCCGGTCCCCATCGATCAGGAAATAGTCGTAAAAATCGCCGCCGATCTCGCGCGCCGGGTGCATTTCGGCATGGAGATCGACCCGCCCGGCGAGCCCCTCGCGCGACAACGGTCCCGGCAGGATCGATTGCTGGATCTCGGCGGCGGCGCGCATCTCGGTGCGGCGACGCTGTTTGGCGCGGATCTCGCGGGCCATGCCGTCGAACGCCCGGGCGAAATTTGCCAGATCGCCCGGCTGGTTGGCCAAGTCGTCGAGCATCGCCGTATCGTACTCGTCGCGGCCGAGCGCCTCGGCCGCAGAGGTCAGCGAGGCGAGCGAGCGGTTCATGCTCGCCAGGCGGCCGCCGAGCTCCCGGATGATCGCCACGCCGATTGAGGGATACTCGGCGCTAAGGCGCATCAGGCTGTCCTGCTCAATGCGGACGACGACGAGATAGGTGCGGGCGACGACGGTTGCGGTGCGCGGCATGTCAGTGAAGACGCCAAGCTCGCCGATGATCCGGTTGCGGCCGACCGTCGCCATCAGGATCTGCCCGGCCGGCAGCTCGACGAAGATGTCGGCCTCGCCCTCGAGGATCACACAGGCGAAGTTACCCGGTGCACCCTCGCGCATGATCGTCGTGCCGGCCGGGTAAGTGGCGAACCCGCATTGCGCCGCCACAGCGAGCAGCGAGGCCCGGTCGAAGCGGGCGAAGATGGGGTGCGGCGAGAGGATCTGCGCGATCTCCTCGACTGGCGCGGCAGACCCGGCATCGGCGGGGGAAGGCACAGCGGGAAGGACCGCCGACGCCCGCACGCGGCTACTCCCAGAAGGCCATCACAATCGTGTGGTCGTCATCAAGGATCAGGTTGATTCGATTGGGATTGTGCACGATCCCGGCAACTCCGTGCGTCGGTACGATGACGCGAAAGCCGCGCGGCAGGTCTTCCTCGCGCACGACATTGGCGGTCCCGGCGGGAGCCTTGCCCTTTTCAGCAAACTTCTTGCCGATGCACTCCTTGCAATCGATGGCCTTGATCTCGGTACGAGCGATGCCCG
>DASYUS010000592.1:0-6415 GCA_036000945.1 Allostellaceae bacterium | reverse complement strand
TCACGCAGGTCGGGCAGTCGCGCTTGACGATGGCAATGAGGCCGTTCTGCGGCAGCGTGCTCATCGCGATCCCCCGCTCGTCTGCTTTCGCGCGGCAGCATGAACCGGCGGCCGGCGCCGGGCAAGTGAGCCGTAAATCATGCCACCCTTTTGGGGAATGCCGGTTGACTAATGTGACCCTTGGTTAAGCGATGCTGACCCTTAGGTAGCAGAGGGCGCGGGCCGCTGATCGTCGCTATTGAAAGTCCGGTTAATATTGGTTAATCTTTTTCGCCCCGTTAAATCGGGCCGAAGCACATCGCATGGTCGGCTGAGCCTGCCTTTAAGGGGCAGGCCATAAGCTCGCACGGCCTCTCGGCTGTGGCGCGATCGGCATGACCGATCCCGAGCGAACGACCCGCGGGCATCGACAGCACGTTGACTCCTGACTCGCAACGCACCTGCGACGCCGCCTGCCGTCACGGCCGGCGAACCTTCAAGGAGGAGACGATGGCAATTTTTATTGGCACGGCTGCGAACGAGACGATAACCCCGACTTTTGTCTCCGCGACCGTCTTCCGTTTTCCGGCGGGGTCATTCCCGAGCAACGCGGCCGATTCGTTGAGCGGCGGCGGCGGCAACGACACGCTCGACGGCGGCGGCGGCAACGACACGCTCAATGGCGGCGACGGCAACGATTTCCTGCGCGGCAACACCGGGGCCGATACGTTGATTGGCGGCGCTGGGATCGACACCGCGAGCTACTTGGAATCGACCTCGGGGGTCAACGTGAGCCTCACCACCGGGTTAGGGTTCTTCGGCTCGGCAGCAGGTGACACGCTGTCCGGGATCGAGAACCTGAACGGTTCGAACTTCGGCGACACGCTGACCGGGAACGGCCTGGCGAATACGCTGAACGGCTTCGGCGGCAACGACACGCTGAATGGCGTCGGCGGCAACGACGTGCTGAACGGCAGCAGCGGCAACGACTCGCTCGATGGCGGCAGCGGCAACGACACGCTCAATGGCGGCGACGGCAACGATTTCCTGCGTGGCAACACCGGGGCCGATAGGTTGATTGGCGGCGCTGGGATTGACACCGCGAGCTATTTGGAATCGGCGGCGGGGGTCAACGTGAGCCTCACCACGGGGTTAGGGTTCTTCGGCTCGGCAGCAGGTGACACGCTGGCCGGGATCGAGAACCTGAACGGCTCGAACTTCGGCGACATACTGACTGGGAACGCCCTGGCGAATACGCTGAACGGCTTCGGGGGCAACGACACGCTGAATGGCGTCAGCGGCAACGACTTGCTGATCGGCGGCTTCGGTCGCGACATCCTGACCGGTGGCCTCGGCTTCGACAGGTTCGATTTCAACCTCGTCACGGAGAGCCTGCCCGGCATCTTGCGCGACGTGGTGACCGATTTCGTCGGCAACGGGGCTTTTGCCGGCGACGTGTTCGACTTCTCGTCGATCGACGCCAACGTCTTCGCATTCGGCAACCAGGCGTTCACCTTTATCGGCGCGGCCGCGTTCACCGGGGTCGCCCAGTTGCGCTATTCGGCCGGCATCCTGCAGGGGAACATCGACGGGGATGCAGCCGCGGAGTTGGAGGTCCAAGTGGTCGGCGCTCCGGCGCTGTTTGTCGGTGGCGCAGGCACCGACATCTTCCTGTAACCTTCAAAATGACGGAGGGGCGCCTCTTCAGACGCCCCTCCGCCACGTTCTCTCTCGGCCTTTTTTAAAAGCCTGTCGACCTGAAGGGAATCTACTCTCTACGCCGCGGTTTGCGGGGCTGCATCGTCGAAGTCGTCGACAACGCGGCCGGCAAACTCCGTTGCGAACGCGCTCGCTTCGGCTTCGGCGGAAAAATCGACCCGGACGACGAGGCCACGCGGCGAAAACGTATAGCGGAAGGTGGTTGGCTCGAAGCGCCGATGATCGAGCCATTCCCGCATCGCCGCCATTATCGCGGCGAGGTTCTCGTCAGCGACGCAAATTTCGACGGGAAACACGATTCGGCTCCCTGTGTGATTTGACTGGCTCGGCGGGCATCGCCGCCAAACCCTTCTTTAATAAGAGTAAAGAGCACCCGTCTGTCCGCTGCCGAACATGCCGAGCTTTTTTTCGCTTGGGCGCAAATGAACGGTTCCGCCGCCTCACCGTTTGTATATGTACGGTAGCGGACACACAGGCCCGCCGCCCAAGCCCGAAATGTGTTTGATTGGACAGCAGATGAATGCGACCAATTATTATCGCGGGCGCGCCGAGCATTATCGCTGCGCAGCCGAGGAAGCCGACAATCCTGACCTGCGCGAGCAGTTGCAGAATTTGGCCGGCGATTATGACGAGCTTGCCCGAGACTCGGAACGCGGCTTGCTGACAGACCAGCAACTGGAAGCATTAAGGCAAGCCGGACGACTCGCCTGTTGATCGAAATCATGGGGCCGATCGGCAGATTTTATTCGAGCAGGTTTTCCAGTCGACGATGGTCAATCCCATAACATTCGCAAGCGGAGGCTTCGAGACCGTTGCGGTCGATGACCGTCAGTTGGCCGCGATGGTAGCGGATCAGCCCGGAGCGTTGCAGTTCGCCGGCGGTTTCCGTGACCCCGGCGCGCCGCACGCCGAGCATTGACGATAAAAACTCCTGGGTCATCGGCATCGTCAGGGACCCATTGCGGTCGCACGCCATCAGCAGCCATCGAGCGCAGCGTTGCTCGATCGAATGCAGCCGGTTGCAGGCTGCGGTTTGCGCGCTCAGATTTATTAAAGAGTCGGTGAAGCGATGAAACACCCGGCGCACCGCCGCACTTTGGTCGAACGCATCCCGGCATGGCGCCGTGCTCATTCGCAGGGCGGTGCCGCCGATCTGGACAATCGCCTGCTGCGCCGATGTCTCGGCCCCCAGCATCGCCGACATGCCGACCAGTCCCTCGGTGCCGATCATGCCGACTTCGATGGTCGATCCGTCCAGCATGTTGGTCAGAATGGAAACAATTCCTTGCTCGATGAAATAGACATGTTTGATCTGTTCTCCCGTGCGATAAAGTATATCGCGCTGTCTCAGAGAGATTTGTTGGCAATGCGGAGATAATCGTTGAATATCTTCCGACGGCAGCGTCGCAAGGAGACGATTTTTACTGGCGTTTGCGAGCTGAGGCATGTGCGCATCCCAGGGCTCGACGAGCGGGAGCGCACGTCTCTCTCTGCCACCTCGGCTCGAAGATCGTTCGAGGCGATGGCCGATACTAGGGGTGTTGCCAACGGCTTTACAAGGACAGGTCGGGGATGGCCAGCCCCGGCCGCAGCAGCAAGACCCGTTCCATTCTCGGTGCGACAACAGCTCAAAAAGGCCGCCCAAAGCGGCCTTTTTGGCGTCTCAGCATCTGAGATAATTTGGTAGCGGGAGAGGGACTTGAACCCCCGACCTTGGGATTATGATTCCCCTGCTCTAACCAGCTGAGCTACCCCGCCGCGAGGCCCCGCATATAGGAGATGGCCCCCGGAGGGTCAAGCTTGCGGGTCATGCCGCGTCGGCGGCAGGGCGGCGGATCCAGCCGCCGCCGAGGACGCGCTCGCCGTCGTAAAGGACCGCCGCCTGGCCGGGCGCGACCGCCCCGGCAGGGGCGTCCAGAACGAGTTCGGTGTCGCCCTGGCCAGCGGCGTCGGCATGGAGCGTCGCCGGCACCGGCGGCTGCGCCGAGCGCAGCTTGGCGGCGACCCGGAGGGCGCCGCCGGCGGCGAGCGGCGCCGCGAGCCAGTTGAGGTCGGCGAGGGGGATGCGCGTCTCGCCGAGCGCGGTCTTGGGGCCAACCACGACCCGGTGGGTCGTCGGCTCGATGCGCAGCACGTAGAGCGGCTCGGCGCCGGCGATGCCCAGCCCCTTGCGCTGACCGACGGTGAAATGGGCGATGCCGGGGTGGCGGCCGAGCACCTGCCCCTCCCGGTCGACGATGTCGCCCGGCTCGCCGGCACCGGGCTGCAGCCGGGTGACGAGCGCGGCGTAGGAGCCTTGCGGCACAAAGCAGATGTCCTGGCTGTCCGGCTTGTCGGCGACTGGCAGCGCCAGCTCGCGGGCCAGTTCCCGGGTCTCCCCCTTGGCCAGCCCGCCCAGCGGAAAGCGCAGGAATTCGAGCTCTTCGCGCGTCGTGCGGCAGAGGAAATAGCTCTGGTCGCGCGCCATGTCGCGGGCGCGGTGCAGCTCGGGGCCGTCCGGTCCGGCGACGCGGCGGGCATAATGGCCGGTCGCCAGCGCGTTCGCGCCGAGGTCGCGCGCCATGCCCAGGAGGTCGCGGAACTTGATGCGCTCGTTGCAGCGGATGCACGGGATCGGCGTCTCGCCGCGCCGGTAGCTGTCGGCGAAATCCTCGATCACGGCGGCGCGAAAGCGCGCCTGGTAGTCGAGCACGTAATGCGGGATGCCGAGGCGCTCGGCGACCCGCGCCGCGTCGCGCACATCCTGTCCGGCGCAGCAGGCGCCCTTCCTGCCGGTCGCCGCGCCGTGGTCGTAAAGCTGCAAGGTGATGCCGACGACGCCAAAACCGGCGGCGACGCAGAGCGCCGCCGTCACCGACGAGTCGACCCCGCCCGACATCGCGACGACGATGCGGTGGCCGGAAGGCGCGCCGGGGAGGTCGAGGTCAGCGGGCCCCCTCATCTTGCTGCCGTAAGGCCCATCGTCCAGAAATCGGCTTCGAGCCGGGTGGCGGCGGCGAACGCGGCGGCCAGCGCTGGAATGCGGCCCTCGCCGCCGCGCCGGAAAAACTGCTCGTCGAGCGCCGCCACGGCGGCGTGCGCGAGAGCCTGGTATTCGTTGCCGGCGTACATCGCGAGCCATTCGCGGTAGGGGTTACCGTCGTGCCGGGTTGCCGGGTCGGCCATCCGCTCGCGGGCGATCTCGGCATAACCGACGATGCACGGCGCCAGCGCCACTTCGAGGTCGAGCCGGTCGCCGGCAAGGCCGCGGTCGAGCACGAAGCGGGTATAGGCGATCGTCTCCAGGGCCTCCGGCGCCGCGGTCATCGCCGCCTCGGTGAGGCCCCAGCCGCGGCAATAATCGATGTGCAGCCCGATCTCGACATCAAGCGTCGCGGCGACCAGCGCGTGGGCCCGGCGCATCTCGGCGAGCGTCTCCGACTTGTAGACCGCCAGCCCCCAGGCGCGGGCGAAATGCAGCAGAAACAGATAATCCTGCACGAGGTAGCGGCGGAAGGCGGCCTCCGGCAGATCGCCCTTTGCCAGCTGCATGACGAACTCATGCCGGGTGTAGGCCGGCCAGGCCGAACCGGCAGCGGCGACCAGGCGGCGGAACAGCTCGCCACTCACCGCCCGCCACCATTGTCATTCCGGGGCGCCGCCCAGCGGCGAACCCGGAACCCATGAACACCGGCCTCTGGAATATAGGTTCCGGGTTCGCAGCCTTCGGCCGCGCCCCGGAATGACAGTCGAAGGGTCTGCGCCGTCGGCGTCAACACGGTCAACCTCAGCCGAGCAGGAGGTTGCGGGTGGTCTTCGGCAGGCGCACGGTCAGCCCATCGAGCTCCTCGGTGATGATGATCTGGCAGCCGAGCCGCGAGGTTGCGGTCAGCCCGAAGGCGAGGTCGAGCATGTCCTCCTCGTCGTCGCTGGCCGCCTGCAACAGCTCGTACCACTCCGGGTCGATGACGACATGGCAGGTCGAGCAGGCGAGCGAGCCCTCGCAGGCGCCTTCGATGTCGATGCGGTTCTTGTGGGCGATCTCCAGCACCGAGAGGCCGAGCGGGGCCTCGACCTCGCGCCTGGTGCCGTCGCGCTCGATAAAAACCATCTTGGGCATGACGCGAACCGGTTACGGCGAGGCGGGTCGCGGCGCCAAGTCTTCGGCGAGGATCGCGGCGGCGAGTGCGGGCGTTGTGTCGCCGGCGATGTCGCGTCGCGCGACCAGGTGCAGCAGCGCCAACCCGGCCGCTTCGCCCGCCGCGTGCAGGCGCGCGGCGAACGCGGCGTCAGGCGCGAACGCAAGGGCGAGCACGGCATGCGTCACCGGTCGGCCGAGCACCCGCTCGGCGCGCAGCCGCGATCCCGCGAACAGATCGCGCCAGTCGTCGACCGATGCATCCGGCGGCGGCACCGCGAGGTCGAGCACAAACCCATCGCGATCGGCGAGCACGTCAGCATTGCCGCCGACCGCCACCGCCACCTCGGCCGAGGCGCCGCCGATGTCGATGCCGATCGCGACACCAGGCGCATCGGGGTCGATCGGTGCGCCATCCGGCTCCTCGATCTGAAACAGCTTCATGCTTTGCAAACTCTGTCAGGCCTGGCTTGTCGGCTGTGGCGGCCCCTCACCCCGGCCCTCTCCCCGCGTGCGGGGAGAGGGAGGGATTCTTGTCAAATCAAACGTGGAACGACTCGCCGCAGCCGCAGCGGCCCTTCTCGTTCGGATTGCGGAAGA
>DASYUS010000591.1:0-3055 GCA_036000945.1 Allostellaceae bacterium | reverse complement strand
ATCGCCGGCGGTCGAACAGAGCCCGCCGCCGCCGGCGTAGAATTCCGGGGTCGCCAGCGGTGGCAATGGCTGCGGGACGAGGCTGCCGTCGCCGGCGCGCTGATGCACACTGGCCTGCCGGACGCGTTGCTCGGCCGAGGGGACAAACATCGTGTCCGCCATGCCGAGCGGGGCGAAGACGCGCTCGCGCAGATAGGCGTCGAGCTTCTGGCCCGAGATCGCCTCGACGATGCGCCCGACCCAGTCGATGTTGATGCCGTATTCCCAGCGCGCACCCGGGTCGAACGACAGCGGCCGGCGATAGGCCGCCAATGTGCCGGTGAGGATGGATGACTCACCCGTCGCTTCGAGATAGCGCGCCATCTCGGCGTTCCACACCTCGTAGGTGAAGCCGGCGGTGTGGGTCAGCAGGTGCCTGAGGGTGATCGGGCATCTGGCCGGGCGCAGCAGCGGCATGCCGGCGGCGTCGAAGCCGTCGAGGACCTGCGGGTTTGAGAGCACCCGCTCGCCGATGTCCGGCACCGGCGCATCGAGGCCGAGCCTGCCGTCCTCGACCAGCTGCATCGCCGCGACGCAGGTCACCGCCTTGGTCATCGAGTAGATGCGGAACACCGTATCGAGCGTCATCGCCGACCCGCCATCGAGGCTGCGCGCGCCGAACGCGCCCTCGTAGATCGGCCCGTCGCCGCCCGCCGCCATTGCGACGACGCCCGGCACCTCGCGCGCCTCGGCCGCTTCGCGCAGCACCGCGTCGAGCTGTTGTCGCGCGTTGTTTCGAGCGGCCATCAGAGCCACGCCCCTCACCCTGTCCCTCTCCCCGCCAGCGGGGAGAGGGAACCCTGTTGCACCGCCCTCGCCCCAGTTCTCCCTCTCCCCGCTGGCGGGGAGAGGGCAGGGGTGAGGGGTCAGCTGCTGGCCCGATGCCGGACGTTGCCGCTCTGCTCGGGGATGCCGGTTTCCTCGTAGCAGACGCGTGCGAAGGCGGCGACGCCCTCGAGGATCTCCTCCTTTGTCGTCAGGCCGAAGCAGAGCCGCAGGCGCGACTTGGCGGCGTCGCCGTCGACGGCCCATTCGGGACCGGGGTTGAAGGCGATCCCGGCCTTGAGCGCGGGCTGCACCAGCTTGCGGACATCGACCTGGTCGGGCAGCTTCATCCACAAAAAGATGCCGCCCTTGGGGACCCACGGCTCGACGGCGGTGCCGAACTCGCGCGCTACGGCCTCGACCATCGTGTCGAGCTTGCCCTTCAGCGCCGTGCTCAGTTCGTCGACATGGTCCTCGAAATGCTTCGAGAAATATTCGGCGACGACCATCTGTTCGAGCGCGCCGGTGCCGCTGTCGCCCTGCGTCTTGATCGCCACCATGCGGCTCATGAACTGCCAGTCGGCCATGACGTAGCCGAGCCGCAAGGCCGGCGCCAACGTCTTCGAGAACGAGCCGATATGAATGACGTGGGCGGGATCGAGCGCATAAAGCGCGGGCGGGGCACTCATCCCGCCCCAGGTCAGATCGGCGTAGCATTCGTCCTCGAAGATCGGCACGCCGTATTCGCGGGCCAGCGCGAGCACCTGGCGGCGGCGGTCGACCGGCATGATGCTGCCGGTCGGGTTCTGGATCGTCGGGATCGTGCAGATGTATTTCGGCGTCGTGCCTTTGCTTTTGAGGTCGGCAAGGATTGCGGTCAGCGCATCGATCCTGATGCCGTCCTCGTCGAGCGGCGCGCCGACGATATTGACGCCGAGCCGGCGCAGTTTGGTGAGATACCCGCCATAGGTGAACTCTTCGAGGATCACCGTGTCGCCCGGCTCGAGCAGCACCTGGTTGATCAGGTCGATCCCCTGGCCGGAGCCGGAGGTGATCAACACGTCGTCGGCCGTGCCGTCGATGCCGCGCCAGCGCGCCAGCTTGTCCGCGACGAACTGGCGCAGCCCGCGATAGCCCTGCGGCCCCTGTGCCAGGCTGTAGAGCGCGAGCTCGGAGCCTTCGCGCCGCAACACCGCGGCCGTCGCCTCGATCAGCCCGTCGACCGGGATCAGCGTGCGGTCGTTGTGGCCGCCGATGAAATTGAGCCGGGCGTTGCCGGCCCAGCGCGGCGCCGGCGGCGGCACATTGCGGGCGAAAAGATCGGGGTAGGCGAAACCGGCGTTGTTCATCGTTGCGACATCCTCTTCATCCCTTCGGGTAACCGGCGCGCCTATTCCGGCAAATTGGCGAGATAGCGGCCGTATTCGTTGTTGCCAAAGCGGCCTGCCTCGGCGAGCAGGCGCTCGCGGTCGATATAGCCCATATGATAGGCGACTTCCTCGACGCAGGCGATCTTGAGACCCTGACGCATCTCGACCGTGCGGACATATTCGCCGGCTTCCAGGAGATCCTGGTGCGTGCCGGTGTCGAACCAGGCATAGCCGCGTCCGAGGCGAGCGACCTGGAGCCGGCCCTCGTGCAGATAGACATTGTTGAGGTCGGTGATCTCCAACTCGCCGCGGGCCGACGGCTTCAGCCCGCGGGCGATATCGACCACCGTATTGTCGTAAAAGTAAAGCCCGGTCACCGCCCATTGCGAGCGCGGCTCCTTCGGCTTTTCCTCGATCGACACCGCCTTGCCGTCGGCATCGAAGGCGACGACGCCATAGGCCTGCGGGTTGCGCACCTGGTAGGCGAAGACGGTGGCGCCGGGGCGCGGCCGGGTTGCCTCCTGCAGCAGCTCCGAGAGGCCGTGGCCGTAAAAGATGTTGTCGCCGAGAACGAGGGCGACCGGGCCACTGCCGACAAACTCGCGGCCGATGATGAAGGCCTGCGCCAGACCCTCGGGGCGGGGCTGCTCGGCATAGCAGACCCGGATGCCCCAGCGGCTGCCGTCGCCAAGCAGCGCCTCGAAGCGGGTGTGCTCAGCCGGCGTCGTAATTACCAGGATGTCGCGGATGCCGGCCAGCATCAGCGTCGTCAGCGGGTAATAGATCATCGGCTTGTCATAGACCGGCAGCAATTGCTTGCTGACGACGAGCGTCGCCGGGTAGAGCCGCGTGCCTGAGCCGCCGGCGAGGATGATGCCCTT
>DASYUS010000590.1:0-5595 GCA_036000945.1 Allostellaceae bacterium | reverse complement strand
TTGAACAGGATGTACCACTGCGTGCCGAGGATCATCAGCGGGCTGAGCCAGATCTCGGGATTGAGCCGAAACGTTAGAATCAACACGACCACGCCGGGGAAGAACAGGTTCGCCGGGAAGGCGGCCAGGAACTGCACGATCGGCTGGGCCCGGCTGGCGACGCGCGGGTGCAGCCCGATCCACACGCCGACCGGCACCCAGATCAGCGAGGCCAGCAGGATCAGAACCAGTACCCTGACGGCCGTAATCAACCCGAGCACGAACACCCAGCCGATCTCCGCAGGCGGGACGCTCACCCGAATGAACAGCGCAATCCAAACGATTGAGGCCCCGGCAAACACCAGCAAGACGATATTGAACACCCGGTCGAAGCGACCGGCCGCACCACCTTCAAGCCGGCGAACGGGCATTGCCCGGGCGATCGTCCGCAACCCGGCATCGACCGAGCGGTTTACCGCCAGCCCGAAGACCTGCACCGCATCGAACAGCCGGGCGCGTTGCAGCACGATGAGAAACCACGGTCGGGTGTAATCGTCGTCGCCGGGCTGGTCGCCGGCAAACCGGCGCGACCATGCCAGGAGCGGCCGGAACAGCAGCTGGTCATAGAGCAGGATCACGATCAGCATGACCAGCAGCGCATAGCCGATCGCCCCGAGATTGCGCTGCTCGATCGCGGTCGCGATGTAGGAGCCGACGCCGGGCAGCAGGATCGTCTGGCCGGAAACCGTAATCGCCTCCGAGGCGACGACGAAAAACCAGCCGCCCGACACCGACATCATCATGTTCCAGATCAGACTCGGCACTGCATGCGGCACTTCGAGCCGCCAGAAGCGCTGCCAGGCCGAGAGGTGGTACATCCGCGCCGCCTCGACCAATTCGGCCGGCACCGTGCGCAGCGATTGATAGACGCTGAACGTCATGTTCCACGCCTGCGAGGTGAAGATCGCAAAGATCGCGGCGCATTCGACGCCCAGCAGGCGCCCGGGAAACAGCGCGATGAAGCCGGTCACCGTGATCGACAGAAAGCCAAGGATCGGCACCGATTGCAGGATGTCGAGCACCGGAATGAGGATTTTTTCGGCCTGCCGGTTCTTCGCCGCGAGTGCCGCGTAGGCGAGGCTGAAGACCAGCGCGACGACGAGCGCGGCGGCCATGCGCAGCACCGTGCGCAGCGCGTATTCCGGCAGGCGCCACGGGTCGAGGCTGATCGGCAGGCTCTCGCCGAGCTGGTAATGCGCGCCCATCGCCACGCCGCCCCACGCGATCAGCGCGAGTGCGCCGAGCACCAGCGGCAGTGCTATCAGGTCCCAGACGTTCGGGCGCAGGCGCGACGGCCAGGCGATGAGGGGCAGACCCCAACGCTGTTCCATGACCCCATGCTGAAGTTGCGGGCGGCGGGCTACCTCTAATCCACAGCCGGCGTCGCGGCGAGCGGAAAACGGCGCGCGCCGGCTGCGACGGCTGATCACGGCGGTTTGCGCCGCCGGTGAAATCGGGCGATGATGCGGAGTGTGAGCGGAGCGCGTTGGAGGCGCCTGTTGACCCTACTCGACCTCGATCGAATGCGGGCCACCCCGCTCAGCCGCGATCCGTTCGACTTCGTGATCGTCGAAAAGTTCGTCCGGGCGGAGCATCTACCGGCGCTGATCGCCGATTTTCCGATCGTCCGGCAGCACGGCAGCTTTCCGCTCGGCGCGCTCCCCTTGGGCGCGCTGTTCGGCCGGTTTGCCGCCGAGCTCGAAGGCGACGGGTTGCGGCGGGCGATCGAAGAGAAATTCGCGATCGATCTCGAGGGTCGGCCGACGATGATCACGGTGCGCGGCCGGAGCGACGGCAAGGACGGCCGGATCCACACCGATTCGGCGACCAAGCTGATTACCCTCCTGATCTACCTGAACCCGGTCTGGGAGGAAGCGGGCGGCAGGCTGCGGCTGTTGCGCGGGGCCGACGATCTCAGGGACTACGTCGCGGAAGTGACCCCCTTGGCTGGCACGATGGTCGCATTCCGGCGCAGCAACGCCTCGTTCCACGGCCACCACCCGCATGCCGGCGAGCGGCGCTCGCTGCAGCTCAATTGGGTTACCGATTCGGCCGTGGTGCGGCGCGAGCTCGGCCGCCACCGCTGGTCGGCGCGGCTGAAGGCCCTCAACCCCTTCGGGTGACGGGCACCGGCGGCGAATCCCGGTTGGCAACCGAAGCGGCCGCGCGCTAACCTGCCGGCGAAATCAACCGGCTCGCATGAGCGCAATCGGAGACAGCGTCCTTTGATCATCGCCTCGCGGACCATGGCGCCGGTTGTCCTTGGCCTCGTCGGCCTCCTCGCGCTGTTCTCCAATCCCGCGGCGGCGCAGGTTAAGCTGGTCGACGAGGTCAAGATCGGCGTTCTCGCGCATGATGTCGGCTTTCTCGGCCACCATGTCGAAAGCGGCGCCGACGTCAATCTCGAGCTGCTGTTCGCCTCGCCCGAAGTTCTGCGCATCATCGGTTCGCCGCGCCCGCATATCGGCGCCGACATCAACACCGACGGCAACACCAGCCACGGCTATTTCGGACTGACCTGGGGCTTCACGCTGGTTCGCGGCGTGTTCGCTCCAGATGACGGGATCTTTCTCAATGGCAGCCTCGGCGGGGCGGTTCACGACGGCTCGCCGCTGAACGGCGCGGTACAGCCGCCGGGTCACAAGCTCTTGGGCTCGCGCATCCTGTTCCGCGAAAGCCTCGAACTCGGCTACCAGATCAACCCGATGGTCAGCATCTCCGCGCTCCTCGACCACATCTCCAACGCCAACCTCGCGGAGCGCAACGCGGGCATAACCAGCGCCGGAGCGCGTCTCGGCTTCAGGTTCTAGTACCCCCCTCATTAAGCGCTCCGGTGGACTCTCTTTGGAATATTGCCGCTCCAGATTGAGCGCAGCCGCAGGTGTGTTTGCGGTAGCGAACTGTCGCGTCCCAGCCATTCTTGCCGAACGGGACAAGCGCGTGGCTTGGGTGAATTCTCCCCTGCACGGCGCCGCAAAGCTGGTATCGTCGCGCCAGTAGCAGGCCTGATCGCCCCGTGCACAACAGGAGGAACCGACCATGAGCTCGAACGGCAAAGTTGCTCTCGTCACTGGCGGCGGCAGCGGTATCGGCAAGGCTTCGGCATTGGCGCTCGCGCGCGAGGGCTTCGCGGTGGTCGTCGCCGGCCGCCGTCCCGAGCCGCTGCAAGCCGTGGTCAGCGAGATCGAGGGCCGGCAAGGCCGCGCGCTCGGCGTGCCGACCGATGTCGGCGATCCGGCCTCGGTCGAGGCGCTGTTCGCCGCGACCAAGGCCAAATTCGGGCGGCTCGATGTGCTGTTCAACAATGCCGGGTTCGGCGCCGGCGCGCCGATCGAGGATCTCGAATACGCCAAGTGGAAGGCCGTCGTCGACACCATCCTGACCGGTTCGTTCCTGTGCACCCAGCAGGCCTTCCGGATCATGAAGGACCAGCAGCCGATGGGCGGCCGGATCATCAACAACGGCTCGATCTCGGCGCACGTGCCGCGGCCCAATTCGGTCGCCTACACCTCGTGCAAGCACGCGATCACCGGGCTCACCAAATCAACCTCGCTCGACGGCCGCAGATACGACATCTCGTGCGGCCAGATCGATGTCGGCAATGCGCTGACCGAGATGACGCAGCGCATGACGCGCGGCGTGCCGCAGCCCAACGGCGAAATGATGATCGAGCCGACGATGGACGTCGAGAACGTCGCCCGCGCGGTCGTCTTCATGTCGACCGTGACGCCGGAGGCCAACGTACAGTTCATCACTGTGATGGCGACGAAGATGCCGTTCGTCGGCCGCGGTTAGGCCGAGCCGGGTGGGCGTCGTTTCACCCAAGCACACCGCATTCCCGGATTGCGCCCGGGAATGCGGTGCGGTGTCGGATCAATCGGCGAAGAACACCAGGGCGCGGGTCTCGAGGCTCTCGCGCGGCGGGGCGTCAGGCGGCGTCTGCGGGTCGTCGAAGGCGCCGTGCGCCGAGAACCGCGCCGCCCCCTCGCGCGCCGAGTCGAAGCATCGAATGAGGACGACCTCGTCGGCCGTCATCTTCGGGAAGTAGAACCAGCGCTGCCCCGGATTGTAGGTCACCGCATAGGTCTCGCCGGTGCGGTCGCGATAGCGCAGTTCGGAGCCGACGAGGTTTTCCTCCGACAACGTTGTCGCGTCGCACAGCGCCAAGGGCGAGCGCAGCAAGGGGCCGCGGATCGGCCGCCACAGATTGATCTCGGCGTAGCGGTGCTTCAGCAGTTCCTCGGCCTCGTCGCCCATCAGGTCGCGCACCCGCTGCGGCGCCGACCACACGGTGTAGTCGTTGTGGACGCGGCCGGCATAGCCCTTGACCGAGCTGTCCTTGCCCATGCGTGCGGCGTTGCGGACGATGTGATCGAACACATGGACGCGCTTGGCGCCGGTGTATTCCTTGATGACGCGCGCGCATTCCGGGTAGTAGACGCCGGTGATCTCGGCCTCGTCGTAGAGGTCCTTGGCGGCGGTCGGCCGGCGCAGCAGCACAAAGCCCTCGCGGTCGAGCGACAGCCGGTCGGCGACGGCGCGCGCGTCGAGGATCTTGACGGTGTGGCTTTCCTCGCGCGTGTTGCGCGCGGGGACGCCCTCCGGCGGCTCGTAATTGTAGGAATACGGCTTTTCGGCCATCGGCATGGTGAAGTTGAGCGGCGCTTCGACGCCGTGCAGGTCCGCGATTGCCGAGCCGTCCATCGAGCCCTCCGCACGTGAGTTGCGTGTGCGACGATAACGCATCTTCGCCACAAATGAGATAGGTATGGCGCCGGCAGTGGCAAATGCCGACTGGGAATGGGAGGCATGATGCGGTTTTCCGAGGAGGCCTGGCGGCGCACCGCCGACTTGCGTGCGGCGATCCACGCCTTGCCCTTCAACACCGAGCTGGCCGCCGGCACGCTCGCACCCGACCGCTTCCGCTTCTACATCACCCAGGATGCGATCTATCTCGGCGAATACGCCAAGGTTCTGGCGCTGGCCGCGGCGAAAGCCCCGGACGCCGCGACGGTGCAATGGTTTGCTGGCGCAGCGGGCGAGGCGATCGCGGTCGAGCGAGCATTGCACGGGCGTTATCTCGCCGAGTTCGGGGTCGCTCCCGAAGCCGTCGCTGCCGCCGAGCCGTCGCCCGACTGCCTCGCCTACACCAGTTTTCTCTCGGCGACGGCGCACCAGTCGCCCTGGGAGGTGCTGATCGCCGCCGTGCTGCCGTGTTTTTGGATCTACTGGGACGTCGCTGGCGCGATCACCGGCAATGCAGCGCCTCAGAACCGCTATCGCGCTTGGATCGACACCTATGCCGACCCGCGCTTCGGCGACGCGGTGCACCGGGTTGTCGAGACTGCCGACCGGGCCGCGGATGGCGCGACGCCCGCCATGCGAGCCGCTATGCTGGCGGCATTCGCCCGCTCGGCGCAGTACGAATACCTGTTCTGGGACGGCGCTTACCGGCAGCGTGGCTGGCCAGTCATCGGGTAATTTCCGCGGCCGCAACGGTTGCCGTCGATCGAGGATATGAATGCGCCGGTCCATCGGCCGGGGGCAGCGGCGAAA
>DASYUS010000589.1:0-3848 GCA_036000945.1 Allostellaceae bacterium | reverse complement strand
GCTATGCCTCGATCGAGGACGCGCTGAAGCGGATGCAGGAGGCGGACGGCCACCTCTCGCCCGAGCAGGCGCGCCACCTGACCCAATATGGGGTCAACCAGAACGAAGACGGCACCTATAGCTGGAAATTCGACAATTACGTGCGCGCCGACTCGCCCTACGGCATGAGCCAGAGCGAGATCGAGGCGCTGTGGGGGCGGATCGGCTGCCCGACCTTGCTGGTCTACGGCAAGGAGAGCTGGGCGGCGAACCCGGAGGCCGACGGCCGGATGCGGCACTTCCAGAATGCCACCGTCGTGTCGGTCGAGGGCGCCGGCCATTGGGTGCACCACGACCGGCTGGAGGCGTTTCTCGACCTGCTGCGCGGCTTCCTTTGACCTCGTGTGGCGCAGCGCCGCTACTCCCTCTCCCCCACCGGGGGAGAGGGTTGGGGTGAGGGGGCGGATTCCAGAGCGCCGGCGGACTTGCTCTCACCCTCCCAGCGCTGCGCGCCGGGCCCATCCCTCTCCCGCAATGCGGGAGAGGGGCTTTCTAGGACGCCTTGCGGCGGCGCTTCGGCGCCTCGACCGGATCTGCCGCGGGGGCTGCAGCCGCAGCGCGCGGGGTCTTGCCGCGGCCGCCCTGGACCGGCAGCAACAGGCTGCGCTGGCCGTTCGGCGCGGCTGCCTTGCGCTTGCGCGGCGGTGCCTCTTCCGCCGCCGTCTTCGTTTCGGCCGCCGGCCGGCCGGTGGTGCGGCGCGGCGCTGCCGGCGCGGCTTCCTCCTCGGCGAGGCTGCGCTTCAGCGCCTCCATCAGGTTGATGACCTGCGCCGGGCGCCGTTCGGGCTCTTCCGGCGGCAGCTTGCCGGCGAGCTTCTGGTTGATCAACTCGCGCACCGCCGCCTGGTAGTGGTCGATAAATCGGCCTGTGTCGAACGGCTTCGTCTTGCGCGCGATGATCTGGTCCATCATCGCCAGCTCATCCTCGTCAACCGCATCGGCGGCGATCGTCCGGAAGAAATCCTCCGGCTTCTTGATCTCGTCGGCGTAGCGCAGCGAATTGCCGAGGAGGCCGGTGTCGAGCGGGCGGATCGCGATGATCCGCTCCTGGCCGTTGATGACGACCTGGCCGACCGCGATCTTGCCCGAATGGCGCAGCGCCTCGCGGATCACCCGGTAGCCCTCCTCGGCGACGCTGCCGTCGGGCACCAGGTAATAGGGCGCATCGAAGTAGATCGGGTCGATGTCCTCGACGAACTCGACGATGTCGATCGTGTCGGTGGTTTCGAGCCGCAGGCGCTTCAGATCGTCGGGATCGACGGTGACGTAGCGCCCCTTCTCGTATTCGTAGCCCTTGACGATGTCGTCGCGCTCGACCGGCCCGAGGCCGGGGACGACGAGCTGCTGGCGGACGCGTTCGCCGGAGGGCTCGTGGATCTGGTGGAAGCGGATGCGCTCGCGCTCGCTGGTCGCCGTGTAAAGGCGCACCGCGATCGTTACCAGCGACAGTTTCAGATAGCCGGTCCAATAGGGTCGTGCCGGGGCCGCCATGGGTTCGCTCCTGCGCGATCAGCCTTTGCCTAACGATAACGCCGGCAATGCCGTTCGGTTATCACGAATGGTCTTTCGCCACAAGCGCTTGGCCCGCGGGTTTACTTCGCCTCGCCGGGGAAGATCGGGAAGACGACCCGGTCGCCCGGGCGGATGCCGAGGCGGGTGGCGGTGCCGCCGTTCAGCTCGATGACGGCGCGCACCGGCGCCGCCGCGGCGATCGTTTCGAGCGACTGCGGCACCGCGCGCTGGTGGATGTTGACGATGCGCCCGCCGGCATCGACGAACAGCATGTCGAGCGGGATCAGCGTGTTCTTCATCCACATCATCGCCATCGTCGGCATCTTGAAGTCGAACAGCATGCCGGCATCGGGTGCGAGGCTGCGCCGGAACATCAGCCCCTGCTCGGTCTGCGCCGGCGTGGTGGCGAGCTCGACGGTGAACCTGTGCTCCGCGCCGGCGCTGACGATCGTCAGGGGTGCGGTCGGAAACGTCGCAAGCTGGGCGAGGGCGACGGGGGTGGAGGCGGCGAGCAGCAGGAGAACCAGCATCCGGCGGCGGCAAGCGAGCATCGTGTTCCAATCGGAATAAGAGTGAGGGACTACGTCGGGCGTCGTCCCGGTGGCCGGGACCCACGGAGCCGTGGATACCGGCCTCGCCGGCATGACGATGGTGCGGCTGGCGCGCCCGAGCCTAGCATGGGTAACCTCAGGAGCTCGCCGCAATGTCATCGAACACGTTGGATCGGCCCTGGCGTCATCTCGGCCCGTTGACCGGTTCTTCCAGCGGTTGCAAGGTTCCCCTAAATTACGCTCCGACCGCATTTCCGGAACATCGGGGCACAGAAGCCGGCGGATGCGGATCCGGTGCACAGGGGGGATGCGATGTCGACGATAACCGGAACGACGATCAATTCGGGCGTCACACTCAGCACGTCCGGGTCCTACACCTCGCCCCTGACGATCGCCTCGGACGGCGCGGTCGAGGTGAGCAGCGGCGATGCGATCTATGGCGCGAACACGCAGGCCTGGACGATTGTCAACCAGGGCACGGTGAGTGCTTCCAGCGGCTACGGAGTCCGCCTGAACGGCGCCGGCTACATCGGCAACGCGACGGGGGCGCTGATCGCGGGGAATAGGGCAACGGCCGCCGGCTTGGACGCGAACGGCGCCGGCACCGTCGTCAATTCCGGGACGATCATCGGCACTACCGACGCCATCTTTTTCAACGCTGGTGGTTATGTCAACAACAGCGGAGGCCTGATCCAAGGCTCCGATCGTGGCATCTACATGCGTCAAGGCCTCGACACGGTGGTCAACTCCGGGACCATCACCGGCACCTCGGTTTCGAATGGAATCGGCGTAAATCTGCGTGACGCCAACAGCACCCTGGTCAATGCCGGCACAATCAGGGGTGCGAGCGGCACGGCGGTCTTCTTCGCCGCCGGCGGCAACCTGGTGGCGGTCGATCCGGGTGCGGTGTTCAATGGGATCGTCAACGGCGGCACCGGCGCCGGCAATGTGCTTGAGCTCACCTCGGCGGCGAGCGCCGGCGTGGCGTCGGGAATCGGGGCCGAGTATGTCGGCTTCTCGCTCGTGGCGGTCGACAGCGGCGCGCACTGGATCTTCGCCGGCAGCAATACGATCGGCGGCGGGGTGACGCTCGCCAATCTTGGGACCGTCTCCGCCATCTCGGGAAATGCGGTCTACGGCAGCAGCGGCACGGTCGTCAACGGCAACTCCGCTAGCACGACGGCACTGATCGCCGGTGGTAACGGCGCCATCGGCAGCCCAGGCTATTCTTACGGCGGCTCCGGTGGCTCCGGTGGCGCCGGCGTCGTAATGACGGGCGGCGGCAGCATCGGCAATTCGGGCACGGTCAGGGGCGGCAATGGCGGCTACGGCGGTGACGCCATCAGCGTCATAGGCACCGGCGGCACCGGCGGCGCCGGTGGCGCCGGGATCGATCTGTCGGGTGGCGGCAGCGTCACCAATTCAGGCCTGGTTTTCGGTGGCACGGGCGGCGCCGCCGGTCTCGGCACCTACCCCGCCAGCGGTGGCGCGGGCGGCGCCGGGATCCATCTGTCGGACGGTGGCACGATCCTCAATCTCGGCACCATCTTCGGTGGCGCAGGCGGCGTCGGCGATCCTGCGGGCCTCAACGGCAACGGCATTGTGCTGTCGGCCGGCGGCGTTGTCACGAACGGCAGTCTGGGCACGGCGGGGGCGCTGATCTCGGGGCGCATCGGCGTCGCAGCCTATGGCGCCGCCGGCGCGACGATCGTCGATTACGGCACGATCGTCGGCTCGGATGGCATA
>DASYUS010000588.1:0-2753 GCA_036000945.1 Allostellaceae bacterium | reverse complement strand
GGTCCTGCCCGGGGTGCCCGACAGCTTCGTGCTCGACATAGAAACTCGCATCAACCCCGAGCGCAACACGCAGCTCAGCGGGCTCTATATCTCGGGCGGCAATTTCTGCACGCAATGCGAGCCCGAGGGGTTTCGCCGGATCACCTATTTCCTCGACCGTCCCGATGTGATGGCGCGCTACACCGTGACGATCCGCGCCGACAAGGCGCGCTACCCGGTGCTGCTGTCGAACGGCAACCCGGCGGGAGAGGGCGATCTCCCGGATGGGCGGCATTGGCGGCGTTGGGTCGACCCGCACCCCAAGCCCTCCTACCTCTTTGCCCTGGTTGCCGGCGACCTCGTCGCGGTCGAGGACCGCTTTACCACCCGCTCGGGGCGCGAGGTGGCGCTGGCGATCTGGGTGCGGCGCGGCGACGAGGACAAATGCGGCCATGCGATGGCCTCGCTGAAAAAGGCAATGCGCTGGGACGAGGAGGTGTTCGGCCTCGAATACGATCTCGACGTATTCAACATCGTCGCCGTCAGTGACTTCAACATGGGGGCGATGGAGAACAAGGGCCTCAACATCTTCAACACGCGCTACGTGCTGGCCCAGCCGGCGACCGCCACCGACACCGATTACCAGAACATCGAGGCGGTGATCGCCCACGAATACTTCCACAACTGGACCGGCGACCGGGTTACCTGCCGCGACTGGTTCCAGCTGTCCTTGAAGGAAGGGCTGACCGTGTTCCGCGATCAGCTGTTCTCGGCCGATCAGGGCAGCCCGGCGGTGTGCCGCATCGGCAATATCCGGACGCTGCGCGCCGCCCAGTTCCCGGAGGATGCCGGGCCGCTCGCCCATCCGGTGCAGCCGCAGAGCTATCTGCGCATCGACAATTTCTACACTGCGACGGTTTACAACAAGGGCGCTGAGCTGATCCGCATGATGCACACGCTGCTGGGGCCCGAGGGCTTCCGCCGCGGAATGGACCTCTACATCAAGCGCCACGACAACCAGGCGGCGACGATCGCCGATTTCGTCGCGGCGATGCAGGAGGGCGGCGGCGTCGATCTCGACGGGTTTACGCGATGGTACGCCCAGGCCGGCACTCCGGAAATCACCGTCGAGGAGCGCTACGACGCCGCTTCGCGCAGCTACGAGTTGGATGTCGCGCAACGCGTGCCGCCGACGCCGGGGCAACCCGACAAGGCGCCGGTGCCGATCCCGCTGGCGGTCGGCCTCATCGGCCCGAACGGCGACGAGATGCCGTCCCGGCTCGCAGGCGACAGCGACGCCGCTGCCGGCACGCGCGTCCTGCTCTGCGGGGATCGGCGCGAGGCCTTCCGCTTTGTCGATGTGCCGGCGCCACCCGTGCCCTCGCTGCTGCGCAATTTCTCGGCGCCGGTAAAGCTCAAGGGGGTGCCGCTCGAACGGCTGAAGTTTCTCGCGATCCACGACACCGACCCGGTCGCGCGCTGGGATGCCGGCCAGCAGGTCGCGATCCGGCTGCTGCTCGACCGGGTCGAGGCCGCACAGAACGGCGAGCCCATGCCGCCGCTCGACGGCGATTTTGTCGCGGCGATGCGCCAGACCCTTGCCGATGCCGAGCGCGACCCGGCCTTTGCCGCCGAGGCGCTGTCGCTGCCGAGCGAGACGACGCTCGCCGAGGAAATGGCCGTCGTTGGTGTCGAGGCGATCCACGCCGCGCGCGACAGCGCCCGAACGGCGCTCGCCACCGCTCTCGCCGGGCCGATCGGCGAGACCTATCACCGCCTCGCCGACCCTGGGCCGTACCGCATCGACGGGGTGTCGATCGGCCGGCGCGCGTTGCGCAATGTGTGCGTCTTTTATCTCGCCGCCGGCGACCGGGCGTCGGATGCGCGGCTCGCCAAGGCGCAGTTCGACCTCGGCGCCAACATGACCGACGTGCTGGCGGCGCTCGCCGTGCTGGTCGACATCGACTGTCCGGAGCGCGAAGCGGCGCTCGACGCGTTCTACCGGCGCTGGGAGGGGGACCCGCTCGTCATCGACAAATGGTTTGCCCTGCAGGCCCGCTCGGCATTGCCGGGGACGATCGAGGCGGTCCGCGCGCTGACCGCTCACCCGGCTTTCACCCGTGCCAACCCGAACCGGGTGCGGGCGCTGGTCGGCAGCTTCGCGCAGGGGAACCAGCTGCATTTCCACGCCGCCAATGGCGCGGGCTACGTGTTCCTCGCCGACGAGGTGCTAGCGATCGACACACCCAACCCGCAGCTCGCGGCACGGCTGGTGCAGCCATTGGGGCAATGGCGGCGCTACGATGCGCCCCGCCAGGAGCTGATGCGCGCCTCGCTCCAGCGCATCCTCGCCGCCCCCGGCCTCAGCCCCAACACCTACGAAATGGTGGCAAAGAGCCTCGGCGATTAGGCGGGGATCTCGACAACCCTTTGAAATCGCATTCCCGGCGAAAGCCGGGATCCACCCATCCGCTTGCCGGGATGTTGAAGAGTGGGTCCCGGCTTTCGCCGGGAATGCGACTTATTTATGAAAACCGGGTCGTTTCCCGTCAGATGCGGCCGTGGCAGTGCTTGAATTTTCGGCCTGAGCCGCAGGGGCACGTGGCGTTGCGCGGGGTTCCGGCCCAGGGGGCGCGCGGCGCCGACAGCCGCTCGCCGGGGCGCTCGCCGGGGCGTTCGGATGAGCGCTCGCGTATGCTGCCATGACCACCGGCCGGGCCCCCCGCAGAACCATTGCCGCGGCGTTGCCCGCGGGTTGGCCGGCTGCGCGTCTC
>DASYUS010000587.1:0-9459 GCA_036000945.1 Allostellaceae bacterium | reverse complement strand
AAGATCTGCGGCCGCACCGAGCGCGGCAACTATTCCGGCGCCGATGTCAGCCGCGAAGGGGTGCAGCGCGACCTCTTGCCGCTGATCGAGGGCACGACCGTCGCCACCAAGCACGGTGCGGTCAAGACCGACCACATCCTGTTCATCGCCTCGGGTTCGTTCCACCTGGCGAAGCCGTCCGATCTGTTGCCCGAATTGCAGGGGCGGCTGCCGATCCGCGTCGAATTGAAGGCGCTCGACCGGACCGATCTGCGCCGCATCCTCACCGAGCCGGAAGCGAGCCTCGTCAAGCAATACCGGGCCCTGCTCGCCACCGAAGGCGTCGAGCTCGAATTCCTGCCCGAGGCGATCGAGGAAATCGCGCTGCTCGCCGAGCAGATCAACGCCACGGTCGAGAATATCGGCGCGCGGCGGCTGCACACGATCCTCGAGCGTCTGCTCGAGGAAATCAGCTTCACCGCCTCGGACCGGCCGGCCGGCACCGCCATCTCGATCGACGCCGCCTATGTCCGCGAGCGGGTCAGCGAACTGGCGAAAAACGCCGACCTGTCGCGCTTCATCCTGTAACTTTGCATCGCGCGCCCCCTGGCGCGCCGGCGCATCGACCCGTAACCCCCACATCAGGAGGCTTGGCGATGAACAGTTTCAAGGACCGCGAGAAGGGGTTCGAAGCCCAATTCAAGCGCGATCAGGACCTGTCGTTCCGCGTCGCCGCACGACGCAACAAGCTGTTCGGGTTGTGGGCCGCCGAGAAATTGGGCCTGGCGGCCGGCGAGGCGTCGGAGGCCTACGCCAGGGCCGTCGTCGACGCGGATTTCGAGCGGCCGGGTGATGGCGACGTCATCGAGAAGGTGCAGGGCGATCTCGCCGCCAAAGGCATCGCGCTCGACGAGGCAGCGCTGCGGGTCGAACTGACGCGCGCCGCGGCGGAAGCGCGCCGGCAGTTGACCGAACCCTGACCGCCTCTGGGCAAACTCGATCGCTTGCGCACGGCGGCCCTGCGCGTCAGGTTGCCCTCCGCGCAACGATCGGAGGTGACGCATGCGGCTCGGCATTCATCTGCCCCATATCGGCCAGAAGGCGGGACCGGCGGCAATCCGTGACGCCGCGACCCAGGCGGAAACGCTCGGCTTTGCCGATGTCTGGGTCAGCGAGCACATCATCGTGCCGAAAGACCGCATGTATCCGCCCTCGGCAATCTTCTGGGACCCGGTGCTGACGCTGACCTGGGCCGCCGCCCATACGCGCCGCGTCGGGCTCGGCACCAGCGTACTCGTGCTGCCGATGCGCCACCCGGTGCCGCTCGCCAAGGAATTGGCGACATTGCAGAACCTGTCGGGCGGGCGGCTGATCCTCGGCGCCGGGGTCGGCTGGCTCGAAGACGAATTCGCCGCGCTCGGCGTCCCCTTTCGCGAGCGCGGCCAGCGTATGGACGAAGGCATCGCGATGATGCGGGCGGTGTGGACCGACGACCCGGTATCGTTCGCGGCAAAGACGATCCCCGCCGTCATCGACGACATGCGGATCTTGCCGAAGCCCGAAAAGCCGATCCCGATCTGGATCGGCGGCACCTCGGAGCCGGCGCTGAAGCGGGCGCTGCGGCTCGACGGCTGGCACGGCTCGCGCGCCACGCCCGAGCAGGCGGCACCGATCGTCGCCCGGCTGCGCGGCGAGAAACCCAACGCCGATTTCGCGATCTCGCTGCGCTACGGGTGGGACGGCCGCGACGCCGATGCCCTGCGAGCGCGGCTGCACGGCTATGAAGCGGTCGGCGTCGAGCATGTATTGGTCGAACCGGCCGCCCGCGAACTGGCCGACTGGCTCGCTGCGGTCGAGCATATTGCGCGCGCCGGCGAGGGCATGCTGGCGTGAAGTCGGCAAGCCCCCACCCCAACCCTCCCCCGCCTGCGGGGGAGGGGATCGATCGCGACGCTGTGCCAATTGCCCCCTCCCCCGCTGGCGGGGGAGGGAAGGGGTGGGGGTAATCACGATGAAGCTGTCGGCCACGATCAAATTCGCTCCCGGTCACGGCATCGACATGGAGCTGGTGTGGGAGGCCGAGCGGCTCGGCTTCGAGGCGGTGTGGGCGGGCGAGGCCTGGGGCAGCGATGCCGTCAGCCCGGTCGCCTGGGTGCTGGCGCAGACCAAGCGCATCAAGGCCGGCACCAGCATCATGCAGATGCCGGCACGCACGCCGGCCTGTGCCGCGATGACCGCGATGACGCTCCAGGCATTGTCGGGGAACCGGTTTCTCTGCGGCATCGGCCCGTCGGGGCCGCAGGTCGTCGAGGGCTGGCACGGCGTGCCATATGGCAAGCCGCTCATGCGCACCCGCGAGTACGCTGCGATCATCCGCCAGGTGCTGGAGCGCAAGGCGCCGCTCGAACACCACGGCGAGCATTACGACATCCCCTATACCGGGCCGGGGTCGACCGGGCTCGGCAAACCGCTGCGCAGCATCCTGCACGGCGACCCCGGCCTCAAGATCTACACCGCCTCGATCACCCCGGCCGGCTTGCGCACGGCGGGCGAAATCGCCGACGGCAACCTGCCGATCATGATGTCGCCGGAAAAGGCGGCGGCGATCGTCGGGCCGACCGAGGAGGGAAGAGCGAAGGCCGGCAAGCCGCCCGGCCTCGCCGATTTCGACAACGCGCCCTATGTCCGGGTCAGCATGGGCGACGATCTCGAAAAGTGCCGCGACGCGCTCCGGCCCGGCCTCGCCCTCTACATCGGCGGCATGGGCGCGCGCTCGGCCAATTTCTACAACGACCTGGCGAAGCGCATCGGCTACGAGGAAGCCGCCGGCGCGATCCAGGACCTGTTCCTCGCCGGCAAACGCAACGAAGCCGCCGCCGCGGTGCCCGACGCCCTGATCGACGAAATCTCCCTGATCGGCCCGCCCGCCCGCATCAAGGACCGCCTCCAGGCCTGGCAGGACATCGCCAAGAAGGGCTGGGTCGGCTCCCTCGTCCTCGCCGGCGCCGACGCCGCGGCGATGCGGGTCATCGCCGCGGCGGCGCTGTAGGCTCAACTGATAGGGGTAGCGCGAGAATTCCGTGCGATCGTTGTCTCGCAACCTCTGGACACTTTGAGCCTGTCAAAGAGCGCCATTGGCGATAATATGGAGGGAGAGGTCCCCCCGGCCAATGGGCGGCGCGATGAACAAGCTTCTCTGCGGCCTTTTGCTGACATGCATTCTCTTCGGAACCGCGGCCTGCGGCAGCATCAATGAGACCGTAGGGAACTCGATTGGAGCCGGTTCGCCGGACAGCGCCCTCGACGACGCGGACCTCCAAGTCTATCGATCGTATTTTTCCCCGGCCGTGGTTATGGATTGCATCAGGCAGGTCCGCGCCACGCCGGAGCGACGCAGCTGCCGCGATCTCATCGCATACGCGCGGATGCGCTACATCGACATCAAGTATCAGCAGTACAGACATCGGGTATTTGCCGCGGTGAATGGCGGCAACGCCGCGACCGACATCGCCGTGCTCGGGCTCAACGCCGCCGGCACCCTCGTGCCGGGGGCAACGACCAAGGCGATCCTGCATGCCATCTCGGGCGGCCTCGTCGGCGCCAAGGGCATCATCGACAAGGACATCCTGTATAATGCCGGCATCCAGACCTTGATCCTCAAGATGGATGCCGATCGCGCGGCGGTTCGGGAGCGCATCACCAGCCACCTCAAACAGAACGAGGAAGTCTATCCGTTCGAGGCGGCGGAGCTCGATACCGGCGACTATTATCGCGTGGGGACGCTCCACAACGCGCTGATCACATTGCAGGGCGATGCCGGTGCGACGCTGAAGAAGGAAACCGCGGCGGCAAATGAGACGCCTGCCACGCCACGGGCGTCACCGCCTGCTGCGGTGGCGTTCTCAGCAGCGACACAACCCGCCGCGCCTGTAGTTCCGGCGCCGGCAGCTCCATCACCGCCGCCAGCTGCATCGCCCCTCCCCGCGCCAGTGACTGCGGTGGTTCCGGTGGTCCCCCAGCCAGCCGTGGCGCCTTCGGGCGCTCGCACGACGGGTCCTGTGCATCTCGGCCCGTTGCCGGCCAAGGTGAACGCGGCACTGGTGAAGCTGACCAGGTTCATCCGCTTTCAGGCCACGAAACCACAATTGGATCAGGTGATTGTGATCCTCGGACTGGGACCGGGGAGTGATAGGGGAAGAATTGCCAAGGCGATAAGCGATCGCGTCACGGATCCGGCCCGTGCGAACGAACAGATGATCGCCTTGTCTGATCTGCTGTTGCCGGCCCTGGGGCAATCGTTCCGGCCGTAGCCTGGGCTCCTTTCAATCTTTTCGCAGAGGTGACGATCACTCTGTACATTCCATGAGGCCTCTCGAGGCGGACCCCAAGAGGAGAAGGCGATGCCGAGCGAACCGGTCGCGATAACCCCCGACCTCACTCTCGCGGATCTCGAAATCTCCGTCGGCCAATTGGAGCAACAGCTCGGCGCGCTGCTGTCGATCGACAATGACGGCACGAATTCGCTCTTTACGTTCGACGAGGAGCACGACCCGGAAGACGATCAACTGGTTGCGCTACGGGCCGTGCCCACCGACAGCATCGCCGCGCCCGCCGGCTTCGATATGGTGTGCGAGGGCGATGCTTTTGTCGGCGGAGAGCTGGTCCATCTTGCCGCCTTCCGTGCCGTCGCGGGCGTCGTCACCGGTGGCGCGCCACAACCGAGCCCGCCGCCGGCGGCTCCCAGCGGCGACATGCTGACCCAAGCGTTGCGCATTGCAATGCGGTTCAATGAGATCGGCACCGACACCCCGTACAAGCTCTCATTTGCCGGCAAGGCGAAAAGCGGCGGCAGTTTCGGCTTCACGCAGGGCGACCTGGCTTCCGGCCCGTCGATCGTCAAGGACACCTTCGCCGACGTGCTGGCCGCGGCCGGCATCGCCGACAACAACCTCACCGGCCGGCTCTCTGTCCACGTCACCCGCAACCCGCTCAGCGATGCCGAGACCGCCCAGGTCAACGCCGCTTTGAACTCCGAAACCGGCCAGCGGCTGGTCGACGCGATGGACGAGGCGATCTTTGCCGAAGCTCGCGAGAACCTGGATCAATGCATCACCGCCGCAGCGGGCGGCAGTCCCCCCCGCACGATCGAGCCCGTCGCGCAGATCTACATGCTGTTGTGGACGAACATGACCGGTCCGCCGACGAAATTGCTCGATTGGCTCGGCGGCCTCGACGTGACGATGGAAAGGACGGTCTCGGCGCCCGGGCCGATGGTCGGCGTCGCGGACATCGAGAATTACCTGCTCGCGTCTGAGTTCTTTACACGAAACCCAAGAAACTTCCCGCATCTGCGGCAAAGCGTTGCTGCCGGCGCCGCGGTGCTGAACATCGAACCGCCTGCCATCGACACGCAGCCGCCACCCGCGCCCGCCGGAATCGGGTCGGGCCCACCAGCGATCGGGCCGATACGGTTATCACCGTTGCCCGGCATCGACCTCCGAGCGACCCTCGCGATCCGACAGCTGGTGCAGATTGTCGGCGAGGCCAGCCGATCATTGCCGGCGAATTTCAGGATCGTCGTCACCTCAACCCTGAGAGTCGGCTCCCGGGTTGCCGGTACCGGCGGCATATCGCGGCATGCCACGGGCGAGGCCATCGACGTGCAGATCATCGACCCGCAGACCGGGCCGATCCCGAACAAGGGAGAGGATCACACCGGGTTTTATCGGCAGGTGGCAATCGCCGCCTTCCACGCCAACGAACAGGTGTTCCCCGAGCGGCGCGGACGATTGGCCTGGGGCGGCAATTTCACCACCGGGCCGGCAAACGGCCCGCGCGACCTGATGCATTTCGACTATGGTGGCGACCGCGGCAGGTTTGGCAAGCTGGCGGACATGGCCAGAGATGAGTTGAGGATAGTGTGAGCGACTACGATTGGACCGGCGGCGAACTGCCGACCTTTGTCACGCATCTCGAATGCGGCCTCACGGGCGAGCATTATCCGGCCGACACCCTGCACGGGCTGTCGCGGGCCGGGCGGCCGCTCCTCGTGCGCTACGATCTCGACGGCCTCAGCCGTACTCTGCCGCGCGACGAGTTGGCGGGACGGCCGCAGACGCTATGGCGCTATCGCGAGCTGCTGCCGGTGCGCCGGCCGGAAAATGTCGTCCAGCTCGGCGAAGTGGTGACGCCGCTGATCGACCTGCCGCGCCTGGCTCACGCCGGCGGCGAGCTGCTCGTCAAGGACGAGGGGCGGCTGCCGACCGGGTCGTTCAAGGCGCGCGGGCTCGCACTCGCGGTGTCGATGGCAAAGGAGTTGGGGGTCAGCGCCATGGCGATGCCGTCGAACGGCAATGCCGGCGCCGCGATGGCGGCCTATTGCGCGCGCGCCGGCATGGCGGCGACCGTGTTCGTCCCCGATGACACGCCGGCCGTCAATGTCCGCGAGATCGCGATGCAGGGCGCCGAGGTGTTCCTCGTCGATGGGCTCATCGACGATTGCGGCCGGCTCGTCGCCGAGGGGGAAAAGGCGCTCGGCTGGTTCAACTGCTCGACCCTGCGCGAGCCCTACCGCATCGAGGGCAAGAAGACGATGGGGATCGAACTGGCCGAGCAACTCGGCTGGGAAGTCCCCGACGTGATCTTCTATCCCACGGGTGGCGGCACCGGTATCATCGGCATGTGGAAGGCCTTCGCCGAATTGGAGGCGATCGGCTGGATCGGGCCGAAGCGGCCGCGCATGGTCGTCGTCCAGGCGACCGGTTGCGCGCCGATGGTCAAGGCCTGGGAAGACGGCGTCGAGCACGCGCCGCGCTGGGCCGACGCGCATACCTTCGCGGCCGGCATCCGGGTGCCGCAGGCGGTCGGCGATTTCCTCATCCTGCGCGCGGTGCGCGAGAGCGGCGGTTTCGCGATTGCCGTCGACGATGCGGCGATCGCCCTGGCGTGGCACGAGGTCGCCGCCGAGGAGGGGCTGCTTTTGTGCCCGGAGGGGGCGGCGACCTATGCGGCCTACAAGGCGGCGGTTGCGGATGGGCGAGTGCGGCCGGGCGAACGCGCCGTGCTGTTCAACTGTGCGACCGGGCTCAAGTATCCAATGCCCGAGGCCGGGACGCCGCTAAAGCTCGGCAGTGCGATCGACTGGCATCGCCTGCAGCGCCGTTAACCAGTCGCACACCGATATCCGCTAAACCAAAGCGGGCAGCACTTTTGGCGCGGCCGGAGCGGCGGCGGCGCCCAACGCCGGTGTGCGGCGATGAAAAAACAGCGTGTTATGGTGGTAAACTTGGCGCGCGCCGGTGGAGTGCGTTAATGGCTGAAGCGGTGTGGAATGGCTACCTACGGCTGTCGCCGGCGGTGTCGTGCCCGGTGCGGCTGTCGCCGGCGGCCAGGGACGCCGACACCGTCAAGCTCGAAGACCTCAACGCGCGGACCGGAAATCCGCTTGCGCAGCAATTCGTCGATGCAGAGACCGGCGAGATTGTCGGTGCCAACGACATCGTCAAGGGTTACCGGGACCCGGGTTCGGGCTACGTCACGATCAGCGGGAGTGAGCTCGAGGCTCTCGCCGGCGCGGCCCCCTCGATCATCGACGTGGCGCACTTCTGCTGGCGCGACCAGATCGACCGGGCCCGTTTCGAGGCGAGCTATTACATCTATCCCGAAAGCGGCCACGCCGCCGACACGCTCGATGGGCTGCGTCTGGCGATGCGGCGCAGCGGGCGCGACGGCATCGCCTACGTCCATCTCGGCGAGCGCGAGCGGATTGCCGTGATCCAGTCGCACGGCGCCGGGCTGGTGCTGTCGACGTTGCGACCGCCGCGCGCGCTCGAACCGGTCGCGTTCGCCGAGCGCGCCGACAGCGACATCCCGGCCGAGATGGTAGACACCGCCGAGGCGATTATCCAGCAGGGCATCCTTGTCGGCGATGCCAACGCGCTGCCCGACCGGTATGAAACCCGGTTGCGCGCAATGATCGAAGAGAAATCCGGTCGAGCCCCCACCGTACCGTCTCCCTCTACATCGGCCACCGGCGCAGCGCCGCCGCCGCCACCGGTGCGCGAGGTGATACCGGGCGGCGCAGCGTCGTCTGCAGTAGCCGAGGAGGTGCGTCCGCCGCCGGTATGGACCGAGATGGTGCGGACCGATGACGAAAGGCTCTTCGCGCATGACTACCCGTCCGCGGAAGGGCGGGGGCGCGAGCTCGGCACCGAGATCCTGCTCTTGATCATGGGGCTCGGCGATCGGCGTTTCGTCGAGCTCGGCTGGGCCGGCCATCCGGGTAGCCGCCGCCAGATCGAGGCGATCAGCATTCGGCCGCGCGAGAAGCTGCCGCCAAGCGCGATCGAGTTCCGCGTCTTCGACACCGAGGGACGCGCCACCGCCTGGGTCAGCAACGGCAATTACGCCGGGACGCGCGGCCGGCAATTGCCGCTGACCGGGTTTGCGGTGCGCCCCGCGCTCGAGCTGCGCGACCAGTACGACATCGTCTACGAAGGCTGCTTCTTCGATGGCGGCGTGGTCGGGCCGAAGCACAACGGCGATATCTGCTGCTCGCCGTTCCCCAACGACCCGCTCGAAGCCATTCGCATCAGCATTTTCGAACGGTAGGCGTCACAATCGCAGCTGCCGTTCGAGGATGTCGGGCAGATCGTTCTCGATCAGCACCACATCGTCAGCGGCAAGGTGGCGGTCGAGCCAGAGTCTGGCGTCGGCGAAGGTCGGACACGACACGATGTCGCGCCCGGGCGCCGCCTCGGCGAAGGCGGCGACGAGCGGCGCCACCCGGTGCGGCGCGACGGCGACCAGAATGTCGACGTGGCTCGCGGCGAGCCGGCCGATCCGCGCGTGCTCGGCGGCATCCTCGCTGCCCAGTTCGGCCATGCCGGGGGTGACGAGGATGCGGCGCCCGCCCGGCCGGTGCAGCGTATCGAGCAGCGCCAGCGCCGAGGCGAAGCCGACCGGGTTCGAATTGTAGGCGTCGTCGATCACGATCGCGCCGTCGCCCTGGCGCTTGACTTCGAGGCGATGGGCGATCTGCGGCGTGCTCTTGAGGCTGGCGACGACATCCTCGGGATTGAGCCCGAGCGTGCAGGCGGCGGCGAAGGCGAGCGCGAGGTTGCGGCCCTGATGCACCCCGAACAGCGGCGCACTGAGCCGATAGGCTGCGCCGCGCCAGCGGATTTCGGCGACGATCCCGTCGCCCTCCTGGCGCAGCGCGGTGATGACGAGCGCGTCGGCCTCCTCGTCCCCCACCGTCACCACCATGTCGCGGTGGCGGTCGGCGAATTCGCGCGGCCAGGCGAAGTCGAGCACGTCGGCGGCGACGATCAGGGTGCCGTTATTGTTGCGCACCGCTTCGGCCAGCTCAAACTTGGCGCGCGCCACGGCGTCCAGCGATTTGAAGCGCTCGTAATGCGCCTTGCCGATCGCACTGATGATGCCGATCTGCGGCGGGGTCAGCGCGCACAGGCGGGCGAT
>DASYUS010000586.1:0-4268 GCA_036000945.1 Allostellaceae bacterium | reverse complement strand
GGCCCCTCCCTCTCCCGCGGTGCGGGAGAGGGGCTTTAGCCTATGGCCGGGACCGATAACAGCCGGGAGGCGGCGACGGGCGGGCCGGCGATCATCCTCGTCGAGCCGCAGCTCGGGGAAAACATCGGTACGGCGGCGCGGGCGATGGCGAATTGCGGGCTCGACGATCTGCGCCTGGTGCGGCCGCGCGATGGCTGGCCCAGCGACAAGGCGGTGGCGGCGGCGAGCGGCGCCGACCGGGTGCTCGACACGGCGCGGCTCTACCCCACCGTCGAGGCAGCGATCGGCGACCTCGCGCATGTCTATGCGTCCACCGCGCGCGACCGCTACATGGTGAAGCGCGAGCTGACGCCGCGCCGCGCGGCCGAGGAGATGCGCGGCTTCCTAGCCGTAGGCGAAGCCTGCGGCGTCCTCTTTGGGCCGGAGCGCACCGGGCTCGTCAACGACCAGATCGCGCTCGCCGACACGGTCGTGACGGTGCCGCTCAACCCGGCTTTCTCCTCGCTCAACTTGGCGCAGGCTGTGCTGATCGTCGGCTACGAGTGGTTCACCGCCCGCACCGACCCCAAGCCCGAGACGCTGCACACCGGCCACAGCCGGCCGGCCAACAAAGCCGAGCTCCTGCGCTTTTTCGAGCATTTCGAGGAGGCGCTGGTGCTGAGCGGCTTTCTGCGCCACCCCGACAAGCGCCCGAGCATGACGCGCAACCTGCGCAACTTGTTTCAGCGCGCCGGCTGCACCGAGCAGGAGTTGCGCACCCTCCACGGCGTCGTCACCGCCTTTGTTGGGCCGCGCAAACGGGACGGCGGAGCCGAGCGATAGCCGTGTTCAGGCGCCGCAACGGCCATTACAATCCCACGCCATGCGCGTCCTCTATCATCTGACCCTGTCGCCGTTCGCGCGCAAGGTGCGCATCGTGCTCGCCGAGAAGAACCTCGAATTCACCCTGAAGCTCGAGAAGGTGTGGGAGCGGCGGGCGGAGTTCCTCGCCCTCAACCCGGCCGGCGAGGTGCCGGTGCTGATCGAGCCAGAGGGCGCCGTGCTCGCCGGTACCGAGGCGATCGTCGAATATCTCGACGAAACCTATCGCGAGAAGATCCTCATCGGCATCAACGCCGCCGACCGCGCCGAGGTGCGCCGCCTCACCGCCTGGTTCGACCAGAAGATGAACGCCGAGGTGACGCTGAACCTGCTCGGCCAGAAGATGATGAAAAGCCTCGGCGGCCACGGCCAGCCGAACTCGCAGGCGATTCGCGCCGGGCATGCCAACCTGCCGCATCACCTCGATTATATCGGCTACCTAGTCGAGCGGCGGCGCTGGCTCGCCGGCGACCATTTCTCGGTGGCCGACATCGCCGCCGCGGCGCACCTGTCGTGCCTCGATTACCTCGGCGACGTGCCGTGGGAAAAGCACGAGCCGGCCAAGGATTGGTACGCCCGGATCAAGTCGCGGCCGAGCTTCCGCCAGATCCTCGCCGACCACGTCGCCGGCGCGCCGCCGCCGCCGCATTACGCCGACCTGGATTTTTAGCCTGGCCTTTTCATCGTCACCCCCGCGAAAGCGGGGGTCCAGGCAATCCGACGGGGCGCCGGCCTCTGGATTCCCGCTTTCGCGGGAATGACGGCACGGGACGGCTGGCCGTCACCGCCCGACGAGGAGGCGCTTCGCGGCCAATTCGTCGGCGGTGAGGATGCCGGCGTCGTGCAGCTCTTCGAGCATGCGCAAATGGACGGCCTCGCTCGATGCGGCGACGACCGCCGGCATGCCGCCGATCCGCAGTTCGGCAGGGAGCGTTCCCTGGTGCAACAGGAGGAGGGCGAAGCCGAGGGCGACCGCGGCGAGCAGAAACAACACGCCCTGATAGGGATAGCCGGTGGCAAGATCGGCGAGCGCGCTCAAGGTCAGCAGCAGCGCGATCGCGGCGGCGACCTCTTTGGCGGTGACGATCATCGTCAGGTTGCGGCCGACGAGCCAATAGATGCCGACCGCGAGCGCCAACACCAGAAGCGCGGCGACCAGGTTGCCCGAGACCGCGATCAGAACCAGCGCCCCGAGAATCGTGATCCCGGTCGCCGCAGCGATCGAATAGCTCAGGCTTTCGGACATGTTCGGCATCGCGCTGCGCATCTCTGGTCTCCCCCCGGTTTTGCGCACAATAGCGCAGGCCCAGGGCGCGATGCGACAGGGGCCGATTCGACACCGGCGAAATTTGCTCTACGATGCATGTCGGCAAGGTGATTGACGGGATGCGCGGCCCTTGGCTTTGACGCAGCGGCAGGGTCCCGCCGGCGGGTTCGGCAACATCGCCCGCGCGTTTGCTCACCGCAATTACCGCGTCTATATCAGCGGCAACGGCGTGTCGCTGATCGGCCTGTGGCTGCAGCGGGTCGCGGTCGGCTGGCTGGCGTGGACGCTGACCCATTCGGGAACCTGGCTCGGCCTCGTCGCGCTCGCCGATTTTCTTCCGGTGCTGATCCTGAGCCCGTTCGCCGGTGTCCTGGCCGACCGCCGCGACCGGGTTTGGATCATCCGGATCACCCAGCTGTGCGGCTGCGCCCAGGCCAGCCTCCTCGCGCTGCTGGTCGCGACCGACACGATCACCATCGAGCTCTTGTTCACGCTGGTGCTGCTGCTCGGGATCGCCAGCGGCATCGCCCAGCCGGCGCGCCTCGCACTGATCCCGAGCCTCATCGACCGCGAGTCGCTCGCCTCGGCATTGGCGATCAACTCGATCATCTTCAACGCGGCCCGCTTTATCGGCCCGGCGATTGCGGGCGTCCTGATCGCCAGCGTCGGCATCGCCGCCGCCTTTGCCGGCAATGCGTTGAGCTACCTCGCGTTTCAGGTCTCGCTGGCGCTGTTGCGCGACCTGCCGCCGCTGCCGCCGGCCGAACGGCAGAATGCGGTGCGCGCCTCGATCGAGGCCTACGCCTATGTCAGCCGGCACAAGGGCATCGGGCCGATGCTCCTGCTCTTTGTCGCGACGACGATCGGCACCAGGGGCTTTATCGAGCTGTTCCCCGGCTTTGCCGACCAGGTGTTCGCGCGCGGGCCCGAGGGCCTCGCGATCCTGACCTCGACGGTCGGGCTCGGCGCGATCGGCGGCGGCATCTGGATGGTGCTGCGGCCGGCGATCGCCGGCCTCGCCGGCCTCGTGCTGGGCGCCACATTGGCGATGTCGCTGGCGATCCTGGCGTTCACCGCAACCGATCTGTTCTATCTCGCGCTGCCCTGCGTGCTGGTCGCCGGCGCGGCGATGACCATCACCGGGACCGGCGCGCAAACCCTGATCCAGGCCGCGGTCGACCCGCGCATGCGCGGCCGCGTCATGGCATTGTACGGCATGATCTTCCGCGCCGGGCCGGCGGTCGGCGCGGTGCTGATCGGCACGGCGAGCGAGCACTTGGGGCTGCGCCTGCCACTGGCGATCGGCGCCCTGGCGTCGTGCGGGTTCTGGCTGGTGGCGCGGCTGCGGCACAAGGAGATGGCCGCCGCGCTCGAAGAGCCGCCCCGACCGGCAGCCGGACCGGCGGGAGCGGCAGTCTCGACCGAGCGCGGCGGGTGAGCGAGGCGCGCCGCCACCTGTTGTGTTTCGGGCTCGGCTACGCCGCGCGTGTGTTGGCCGACCGGCTGGCGGGCGACGGCTGGCGAATCACCGGCACCGCGCGCAATCCGCCGCAGCCGGGTTGCATCGGGTTCAACCGGGATCATCCGCTGGCGGCCGGGGCGTTTGCCGGCGTCACCGATATCCTCGTCTCGATCCCGCCCGATGAAGCGGGCGATCCGGTGTTCGATCGGCATGCCGACGACATCGCCGCCCTCCCCGGCCTCGCCTGGCTCGGCTACCTCTCGACCACCGGGGTTTACGGCGATCGCGGCGGCTTCTGGGTCGACGAGCGCTCGGAGCTGCGGCCGAGCGGCGTTCGCGGGCGGCGCCGCGTCGCCGCCGAGCGGGGCTGGCTCGACCTCTGGCAGCGGCGCGGCGTGCCGGTGCACGTCTTTCGGCTTGCCGCGATTTACGGGCCCGGCCGCAACCCGTTCGCCGCATTGATGTCCGGCACCGCGCGGCGGATCGAGAAGCCGGGCCAGGTGTTCTCGCGCATCCATGTCGAGGATCTGGCGAGCGTGCTCGCCGCCTCGATCGCGAGGCCCCGCCCCGGCGCGGTCTACAATGTGTGCGACGACGAGCCGGCCGCGCCCGAGGCGGTAATCGCCCACGCCGCCGGGTTGCTCGGCCTGCCGCCCCCGCCACTGGTGCCGTTCGACG
>DASYUS010000585.1:0-3811 GCA_036000945.1 Allostellaceae bacterium | reverse complement strand
CGGCTTCGGCGAGCGGCGCCGCCGCAGCAGGCTCGGCGGCCGCAGCTGCCGCTACCGGCTCGGCCGCGGGTGCGGCGGCTTCGGCAGCGGGCGCGGCCACGCGGCCGGCAGCCCCGCCGGCAAGACGGATGCCGGCAAGGTGATTGGCTCCGGCAGCGGCGGCGCCCGGGGCGGCACCGCCCGCGGCAACCTCGGCGGCCGGAACTGCGCCGCCGGCAGCCAGTTGGGCAGCCGGCCGGGCCGCAACTCTGGCGGCGATCGGCAGCGCCGCCGGCTCCATGGCTGCCAATCCGCCCGCGCCCATGCCAGCGGCGCCGGCCCCCATTTCACCAGCCGCCACGCCGGGCCCAGCGGCGCCGGCGACAGCGGCCGTGCCGGCCAACGCATACCAGGCGATACCGGCGGCGACGGCAGCAACGATAGCCAGAGCAACAATTTGTCCGCCGGTCAAACCGCCCGAACTCGGAGCGGGAGTCGGTTGCTGCGCCTGACTGGCGGCCGGAACAACCGCGACCAGCGCAACCACAGCGACGCAAAGGAGTCTGCGCATCGGCTTCCCCGCGATCAAGCCATCAGATTTTTGCGACAAGCCAACGTGCCAGCACCGCGACGGCATTTGCGGCCTACCGGCGGACGCTAACCGGCCGAAAACCGAAAAAAGCTACCGCATCTGCCGGACCGTTGCCAGCGGCTTTTTGGCAGCCCCGGTGGCAGCGGCCGGCCCTTATGCGCCTGTCGGTTGCCCGGTGACCGGTACCGGCGGTTCGGTGATGCACCCCCGGGCGTCATTTGAATGGAACCGGGTTGACGAGCTCGACATACCAGGCCTCGATGTGCTCATTGAGCACCGCGATCATCTTGGCGTTGATGGCGTTCTCAGTCGCGGCGACGGATTTGATGACGCTCTCCTCGAATTCCGCGCGGGTCATCGACTCTTCGAGCCGAGTGGACAACATCTCGGCGACGACCGTCGTGGCGAGACCGACCGCAGCGCCAAGCGGGGCGGCGGAGGCGGCCCCCGCCGCGACCATCATCGGCGTGCCAGTCATCCCGAACCCGGCGGTTGTTCCGCTGGCGGCGCTGCCGGCGATGATGCCAACCGCGAGGTCGCCCATTTGCGACACGACAGGGTCGATCACCTTGTCGAACAGATTGACGATGACATGGGCGATCTCGTCACCCTGCTCGGCGCCGTCTTCCTTTACGTCAGGCTTGACCGGCTGACCCGTTGATTGGTGGACCTTCAGCGTGACCGACAGCAATCCGCCGCGATAGCTCTGCCTGGTCAAGACATCCTGGTGCGCCGCGGCAGCGTGATCGCGGCGGCCGTCCCAATCGAGGTTGAGGCCTGCGGCCTGATCGGCCGACAGGCGCTCGGCCGAACCGGCCTGCTCCTCGATGAAGGCCCGCATCGCTCTCTGCTGCTCGGCGACAATGCGGGCCCAGCGGGCCTGCAGCGCACCAAAGGATTTGTCGAACGCGGTCTGCAGCCGGATTTCCGCCTCGCGCGGCCGGGCCACCCTCTCGCGATATTGCTCCTTCAGATAGTCGACCATATGCGAGGCGATCGTTTGAATCATGCTCTCCGACTGTCCGGTGTCAGGACCCCAGAGGCGATCGAGGAAGCGACTCAGATAGTCGAGCGCCGGCACGAGGGCGTGACCCATCAAGACGTATTTTGTCGTGTAGCTGAAATTCCAATCGGCATATTCCGCCACGCGCGCCCGCATGGCGGCGAAGACCGGCTTGAGCGCTGCCGGGATCTCGGCGCTGATCTGGTTGCGCGCCTCGGTTCGCGCTGCCTCGAGGGTCGCGCGCCGCTCTCGCAGAAACCGCTCGAAGCGCCCGCCGCCGATCGTGGCGCGGTAGACGGCCCCCGTTTCATCGCGCCATATGACGGTATCGCGGGCCTTGGCGGCGCTCTCGGCCGAAGCGGGATTGACCACGGCGGCCGTCGCGGCGGATGCCGGCTGCGGCGACGCAGGCGCGAGGGCGATGTAGCCGACCGCCGCCGCTATCGCGACCGCGACCACCGCACCGGCTAGCGCCGGCGCCGGGTGCGCACGGCACAGCGCCGCGATCCGCGCCATCGGAGGGACGCGCCGCGCAGGGTCGGGGTTTACCGAGTTCGACAAAATCGGTGCGCCATGGTTGCGTGGCCTGGCAGAACTTCGGTTATACCGCCAAACCGCGCCCGTTCAATCGCCGCGATGTCGCGTACGCACCTGGCGCTCGCCACGTGGGCGGCGGATGTTCGGCTGTCCGGCGCGTCTCACACTGCGGGCGGCCCAAGGCCTGGCGCAGACGCGCCCTATTGCGCGGATTTCGGGCGCCAGGCGCTGGCAAGGCGCTGCGCCTCGGCGATCTGCGCCGGGCTCATCAGCCTGGCGACGATCTCGCGATTTTTGACGGCGATGTCGCGATCCTGGCCGGGCGCCAGGTGCGCCGCGGCGAGGTTCGAATAAAGGTGCGATTTGACGTAATCCTGCGGCACGCCATCGCCATTGGCATACATGACGCCGAGATTGAGTTGCGCGACCGCCACCCCCTGCTCGGCGGCGCGCTCCCACCACTCGCCCGCCGCGATGTAATCTTGCGGGACGCCGCGCCCATAGTAATAAATGTCGCCGAGCGTGCTCTGCGCCATCGCATTGGCGTGCGCCGCTGCGCGCCGATACCAGCGCGCCGCCTCGGTATAGTCTCGCGACACGCCGTGGCCGTAATAATACGCATCGCCGATCAGCGCCTCGAACGTGCCCAAGCCGCTCTCCGCCGAGGGTCTGACGCTCTCCACGGCCGCCGACACACCGGCGCCGATCGAATCCGTATAGGACCGCAGCGTTGCCATGAAGCCGTCCGACTGAGCCTCGGCGACGGCATCATTGGGCGTTGCTGCAACGGGAACCGCTGCCGCGATCGCAATGCCCGCAGTAACGAGTATGCGCCACACAAACTGCTCCGCCGATAGCCGTCGGTACCGCCGCAGCACCGTCTAGGTCACCCCGTTACGGTCACCCCTTCGCCGATCGGCTTCATCAATCCGACTGTTCGGCGATCTGCATCCGGCGCCGAGCTAGCGGATCGACACGATGCGCTCGGCTCGGGCCAGCGCGGGCGTCCCGGCGTTCTCGCGCATGGCGGCCCGGGTCGGGCTGTTACTGGCACTGTCGTACCACCACGCTGCCAGCAGTCCGCCCGCCGCGCCGCCGATCAGGGTGACGCCTTCACCGGCGGCGATCGCCTGCCCCGCCACCACCCCGAGGAGCGCGCCGATACCGATAGCCAAAACCTTGGCGCTGGACACCCCCTCGGCGACGGTCGGCGGCGGCGCGGGCTTCTGCTGCGCCGCCGCCGTCAATGGCGACAAAACCAAGAGGCCGAGTATGGCGGCCAGGATCAGGTTGCGCATATCCGTCCTCCTCCAAGCAACAAAACCACGCGCCATCGCCGCGTCTCGTCACATCACAACCGCGAAGATGCATTCGCAGCGGCGCGCGCGTCAAGAGCAACAGGTCGGCCGCCGGGCCTGGGGGATCGAGAACCCTGGGTTGACAGCCGTCGCGCTGACCGATAATCGCAGTCATGCTTCAACACATCGAACGCGTCGTTGCCACCGCGCTGATGGCCAGCCGCTGGCTCATGGCGCCGCTCTATCTCGGCCTGATCGCCGGACTGGCGGTGATCGTCCTACAGTTTTACCGGGATCTGGAACACACCGTCACCGGGTTTGCCGAGATGACGCCCGACATGGTGAACCTCGCCGTCCTCCAGCTCGTCGACCTCGTGCTGGTCGGCAACCTCGTCGTCATCA
>DASYUS010000584.1:0-7042 GCA_036000945.1 Allostellaceae bacterium | reverse complement strand
CCGGCTCGACCACGACCTCGCGCAACAGCCCGGCCGCGGTGAATTGATGGAGCGTGTTGTAGACCGTGGCGAGCGATACCGGGATGGCGCTGGCGAGCGCCTCGCCGTGCAACGCCTCGGCGGTTACATGGCGGTCGCCGCCGCCAAACAGCAGCTGGGCCAGGGCCAGGCGCTGGCGGGTCGGGCGCAACCCGGCCGCGCGCAGCCGCTCGATCGCATCAGGAAACGGTTTGGACGATGCCATGACGTAGATATAAGCAGGATTGTCACAAAAATAAAGCACATCTGAAGGCACGCCGGAGGCGGCCCCTTCAATCCCCGGTTTGCAGGCGGTCGACAAGCTCCCTGACGCTCGGAACATAGCCGTTCCTGTAGAACGGGTCGGAGGCGAAGCGATAGGCGTTGTGCCCGGCGAACATCAGCTGGAACTCGACGTCGTCGGAGTGGCGGATCGCCTGCAGTGTCTTCTGGATGCAGAAGCTGCGTGGATCGGCCTTCTTGCCGGTCGTGGCGTTCTCGTTCTGCGCCCAGTTGGAGAACAGGCAGGCGCTGAGGCAGCCCATGCAGTTGATCTGGTCGGTGCGGATCTCGAACGCCTTGGCCGGCGTGACGAAGATCAGCGTCGAATCCGGGGTGCGGAGCGCCTCGGTGAACCCGGCCGCGACCCAGCGCTGCGCCGACTCGCGATCGTGTCCCGTCAGGTAGACGAGCCGGCCGCGCGCCCCGACGTGAAACGCCGCGACATGCTCGCCGATCGGCTCGACGGTGAAGGCAACCTGCCGCTCGGTGCGATGCTGCAGCTCCATCAGGAAATCATTGCGCACCGCCGATGAATAAAACCCGGTCGGGCTGAACCTGTTGAGCAGGACGTCGTTTTCCCGCAGCGCCAGGAGCCGCTGCTTCCAGGCGTCGGAAATCGGGCTTTCCTGGGTCAACAGCGGGCGCGTCCCGAACTGGAAGGTGACCGGCCCCAGTTCCGGATTGCCGATCCAATCGTCCCATTCGCGCAGATACCAGACCCCGCCGGCCATGATGATCGGCGTCTGCGCCAGGCCGAACTCGGCCATCAGGCTGCGCAGCTCGCGCACCCTGGGGTACGGCGGCTCGGGATGCGCCGGGTCCTCGCTGTTGGTGATGCCGTTATGGCCGCCGGCGAGCCACGGATCCTCGTAGACGACACCGCCCAGCCAGTCGCAGAATTTGTGGTAGGCCCGCTTCCACAGCGCGCGGAAGGCGCGGCCGGAGGACACGATCGGGTAGTAGTAGACCCCGTAGCGCGCCGAGATCTCAGCGATCCGATAGGGCATGCCGGCGCCGCAGGTGACGCCGTGAATGAGGCCGCGCGCCCCTTCGAGCACGCCGTGCAGCACGCGCTCGGCCGCCGCCATCTCCCACAGCACATTCATGTGGATGCGGCCCTGGCCGTTCGAGCGCTCATGGGCGACGCGCGCCTGCTGGATACCGCCGGCGATCGCGTAGGCCACCAGCTCTTCGTGGCGCTCGCGCCGGGTCCGGCCGAAATAGGTCTGCGGGATCAGCTCGCCCGTGTCGCTGTAGCTGTCGGCGTTGACGCCGGAGAACGTGCCGACGCCGCCCGAGGCCGCCCAGGCCCCTGAACTCTCGCCATTCGAGATCGAGATGCCCTTGCCGCCTTCGACCAGCGGCAGCACCTCGCGCCCGGAAATGAGGATCGGATTGAGCGGCTTCACCAACATGCTCCTTGCCGCGTCGACACGGGCCGGCCCGGCGGGGCGGCATCGGGCCGCACCGGGCGGTAACCGGCGGCCCCTCGAAGGATTATATCGGGAGCGTCGGTGAAAACGGAAGTCACCCCCCAGCCGAACAACAGGCGCGCCCGCGCCGGGTCGTTGACCGTATAGACGGCGAGCTGGCAGCCGGCCTCACGGATCTCGGCGATCCGGCGCCGCCGCAGCCGGCGATGATCGGCTCCGATCACCGTGCAGCCGAGCCGCCGCGCGAGCGGCGCCCAGCCGCGCGGAACCACCCGGAACAGCACGCCGCGCGGGACCTGCGGAAGAAGCTCGCGCAGCGCCGCCAGCGCCGACGGCAGAAAGCTCGACACCAGCAGCGCCGGGACGCAGTGGCCCAACCGCGTGACGGCGCCGGCAACCGCAGCCGCCGTCGCATATTCCCGGCCGCGATCGGCCTTCACTTCGACATTGGCGCCGAGATTGAGCTCAACACACAAAACCAGTGCCTCCTCCAAGGTCGGCATCCGCTCGCCGGCAAAGCTCGGGTCAAACCAGCTTCCGGCGTCATAGTGTCGGATCGTCGCCAAAGATGTAACGGCGAGCGCCCCGCCACCGCTGGTCGTTCGCTCCAGTCGCGAGTCATGACACAGGACGAGTGCGCCGTCTCCGGTCAACCGCACGTCGAATTCGACCCAGCGGCAACCGAGCGCCTTGGCCCGCCGCAACCCGGCCAGCGTATTTTCCGGCGCCGATGCCGCGGCACCGCGATGGCCGATCACCGCAGCCAGCGCCAGCGGCACCGCTCGGCCGCGTCCGGTGGTCGCCGCCATATCAGAAGAAACGGCGGTCAAGCGGTCGATATGCCGAGGCGCCTCCCCCGGCTTCGCCGGGCCTGGCCTGCCGCCACCCCAGTCCATTCGGGGCGCTCGACCGAAACCGCGCCGCTCCGGCGGTCCGCTTTCGCCACAGCCGCGCCTCCAGGTCGTTCAGCCAACTGTCAAAGCGCTCGCTGACGTATTCGTAAAGCGCGCTGTCCGTCTGGTTGCGTGAGCGAAAGAGGAGCCGGGAACTCGGCTCGATCGCGGTCGCTTCACCGGGACCGGCATTGTGGATTTTGGTTGGCGCAGCATCGCCTCCGAATATTGCGTACAGCTTGGCGATCAACTCGTTGATCCGCTCGCGCGGCGCGACGATTGCGTAGTTTTTCTCCAGGTGCGAAGCGATGTCGCGCCGCCGAGATATGCCGAGCGTCGCGCTCATGTCGTTGACGACGAGCGGCGGATCGCGGGCGAGAAATGCCGCGATCGCCTGATCCGGCGTCTTGCCGGCAAGAAAAGCGTTGCCCGGATGGCCCGGGCTCGTCGTGACAAAGGCGTAATAGGACAGGAAGCGCTCGACCGGTTCGCGTACCGAGGCGAGGTAGACGGGCTTGCGCGCAAAGGCCCAATCCATGCTGGCAAACGGGAAATGACCGGTCAGCGCCCAGATTTTCCGTCGATCGTCCTGCGCCATCAGGTGCGGCAGCGCCGCACCCGGCAGGTTCAGGTTATGCACGTGTCCGGCGCCGAGCAGATCGGCCAAGGCAAGACGCAGCGAGGTTCCCGCCGTTCGTTCGATATGCGTGTGAATGAGGACAGCGCGCTCGAAAAAGGCGGGACCGGCACCGCCGTCTGCGCGCCGGTGGCATCGCATGTCGGCGCCGGGGTGCCGCTCAGACCGCCGCCTGGGCCGGCTCCGGCTGGCGTCGTACCGGCCCCAGGTCCTCCCCGGTCTGCTGGTCGACCTGGCGCATCGAAAGCTTGACCTTGCCGCGGTCGTCGAAGCCGAGCACCTTGACCTTGACGGTGTCGCCCATCTTGACGACGTCGGCCACCTTGCCGACGCGCTGCTGCGCCAGCTCGCTGATGTGGACCAGCCCGTCCTTGGCGCCGAGGAAGTTCACGAAGGCGCCGAAATCGACGACCTTGACCACCTTGCCGTTGTAGATCCCGCCGAGTTCCGGCTCAGCGACGATGCCGCGGATCCAGTCGATCGCCGCCTTCGCCGCATTGGCGTCGACCGCGGCGACCTTGATCGTGCCGTCGTCGTCGATGTCGACCTTGGCGCCGGTCGTCTCGGTGATCTCGCGGATCACCTTGCCGCCCGAGCCGATCACCTCGCGGATCTTGTCCTTCGGGATCGAGATCGTGGTGATGCGCGGCGCGTTTTCGCTGACCTCCTCGCGCGCCCCGGTCAGAGCCTTCGCCATCTCGTAGAGGATGTGAGTGCGGCCATCTCTGGCCTGGGCCAGCGCGACGCGCATGATCTCCTCGGTGATCGAGGTGATCTTGATGTCCATCTGCAGCGCGGTGATGCCCCGTTCAGTGCCGGCCACCTTGAAGTCCATGTCGCCGAGATGGTCCTCGTCGCCGAGGATGTCGCTGAGCACGGCAAACCCCTCGGGCTCCTTGATCAGCCCCATCGCGATGCCGGCGACCGGGCGGGCCAGCGGCACCCCCGCATCCATCAGCGACAAGGAAGCGCCGCAGACCGAGGCCATCGACGACGAACCGTTCGACTCGGTGATCTCGGAGACGACGCGGATCGTGTAGGGGAAGCTCTCCTTCGGCGGCAACAGCGGACGCACCGCGCGCCAGGCGAGCTTGCCGTGGCCGACTTCGCGCCGCCCGGGCGACCCCATCCGGCCGGCCTCCCCGGTCGCATAGGGCGGGAAGTTGTAGTGCAGCAGGAAATTTTCGCGGTAATCGCCTTCGAGCGCGTCGATGACCTGCTCGTCCTGGCCGGTGCCGAGCGTCGCGACGACGAGCGCCTGGGTCTCGCCGCGGGTGAACAGGACCGAGCCATGCGCCCGCGGCAGGATCCCGACCTGGCACTCGATCGGCCGCACGGTCCTGGTGTCACGGCCGTCGATCCGGGCCTCGCCGCGCAGGATGGCGCCGCGCACGATCTCCTTCTCGACATCCTTGAACAGCTTGAGCGCGAGCGCGCGCTCGTCCTCGCGGTCGAAGAGGCTCTGGACGCTTGCCTTGGCCGCGTCGATCCGATTGCTGCGCTCCTGCTTGCCGCGCTCGCGGTAGGCGGCGTCGATCTGCGGGCCTACCGCCTCGCGCAGCCGGGCCTCGATCGCCGCCTTGTCGGCGGACGGCTTGGCGAGGTCCCACGGCTCCTTGGCGCAGGCCTCGGCCAGCTCGATGATCGCCGCGATCACCGGCTGGAAGCTCTGGTGGCCGAAGGTCACCGCGCCGAGCATGACCTCCTCGGACAGCTCCTTCGCTTCCGACTCGACCATCAGCACGCCCTCGCCGGTGCCGGCGACGACGAGGTCGAGCTGCGACGACGTCAGCCGGTCGAGCGTCGGGTTGAGGACGTATTGGCCATCGATATAGCCGACCCTTGCGCCGCCGATCGGCCCGAGAAACGGGATCCCCGATAGGGTCAGCGCCGCTGAGGTGCCGACCAGCGCCACGATATCCGGGTCATTCTCCAGATCGTGGCTCAAGACCGTGCAAACCACCTGCGTCTCATTGAGAAAGCCGGGGACGAAGAGCGGCCGGATCGGCCGGTCGATGAGGCGCGAGGTCAGCGTCTCCTTTTCCGACGGCCGGCCCTCGCGCTTGAAAAAACCGCCGGGGATCTTGCCGGCGGCGAAGGTTTTTTCCTGATAATTGACGGTAAGCGGGAAAAAATCCTGGCTCGGCCTCGCCGCTTTCGCCGCGACCGCGGTGCACAAGACCGTCGTCTCCCCGTAGGTCGCCAGCACGGCGCCGTCAGCTTGGCGGGCAATCTTGCCGGTCTCCAGCACGAGACGGCGGCCGCCCCACATCAACTCCTTGCGATAAACCTGAAACATCCGTGATCATCCTTCCAAACAGACCGACAGCGCCGCCGGAGGCCATCCCCCGGCGTGCTGTCTGCGGACCAGTCGCGACATTGCGTCAGCGCCATATCCCCAGGCATATGGCGATTCTCGCGCCGGCCGCAATCGGGCCGGCGATTTCCCGCGGATTAGTGTGGGGCGCGGGTCGATCAACAACCTGTCAGCGCCGCAGCCCGAGGCGGCCGATCAGGGTCGTATAGCGGTTGGCGTCGGAACGCTTCAAGTAGTCGAGCAGCCGGCGGCGCAAGCCGACCATCACCAGGAGTCCGCGCCGGGAATGGAAATCCTTTTTGTGGCTGGCGAGGTGGTCGGTCAGGTTGCGGATACGCTCGGAAAGGATCGCCACCTGCACCTCGGGCGACCCGGTGTCGCCCGACTTGATCGCGTATTCGCCGATGAGCGCCTGCTTGCGCTCGGGAGTAATCGACATCGGGTCCGGTTCCTTCAACGATTGATGATGCGCAACGGCCGCAGACCACCATCTTCGATCCGCGCCACCGCGACCAGCAGCCGATCGAGCCGCGCACCGACGATCGTGCCGTCGGCGATCTCGGCGAGGCAAGCCCGGCCGTCGCAGTCACGCGGCCGCACAACCTGGCCGTGCCGCAGCCGTTCGGCGTCTTCTGCCGTCAAGGCAAGCGCCGGGATGTCGTCCAGCGCCGTCTCGATCGGCAACAGATGCTCGGAAGCCGCGAGACTATGCCCCAGCGCCACCGCGCAATCCAGCGAAATCGCCCGGTTTTCGGTGAATCGCCCAACCGCGAGACGGCGCAGCTCGGCAATATGGCCAAGCGTACCCAGCACTTCCGCCAGGTCGCGCGCGAGGGCACGGATGTAGGTTCCGCTGCCGACCGTCGCGGTGAAATCGGCGTGATCCGGGTCGGCGGCCGAAAGCAGGTACAGCTCGGCAATCTCGACCGGGCGGGCCGCCATGTCGGGCGGCGCACCGGAGCGGGCCAGCTTGTAGGCCCGCCTGCCAGCGATTTTGAGCGCCGAATAGGCCGGCGGGCGCTGCCAGATCGTCCCGGTAAAGCCCGGGAGCGCTGCGAGTATCGCCGCGGCGTCGGGCCGTGCCGCGGTTTCGCCGGTTACCCTGCCCTCGCAATCGTCGGTGTCGCGCGCCTCGCCCCAGCGGATGCGGAAGCGGTAATGCTTTCGGCCGGAAGCCGCGAAGCGCACGGTCTTGGTCGCCTCTCCGAGAGCCAGCGGCAGGACGCCGGTGGCGAGCGGGTCGAGCGTGCCGGCGTGCCCGACCTTCGCCCCGGTGCTGCGCTTGACCGCGGCAACGACCCGCGCCGAACTGAGTCCGTAGGGCTTATCGATGACGAGCCAGCCGCTGACCCCCGCCCTTCCCCCCCCCGCAAGCGGGGGAGGGTTTCGTTGTGTCACCTCCCCCGCAAGCGGGGGAGGGTTAGGGTGAGGCTTGGGCGTCATCGTCGCTTTCGGTACTCGG